>JBLIJY010000101.1:0-7531 GCA_047636095.1 Hydrogenophaga sp.
TCGCTTGAAGTAAACCCGGCAGGGCAACCTGCCGGGTTTTTTAATTTGTGGGAAGCATTGGTAAATTTCCTGCCCACACGCTGAGCTGTTTCTCATGTTGAGCAGACGATGAGTTCAAAGGAACCCCGATCAGCGGGGTCTCACCCAAGGCGTCTGGTGTGTCCTGTTTGCTCGGGTTCCTCAAAGACGCAGCCAGCCGGTCGCGCCCTGTCTTTTCTGTTTTGCCGTATCAGCCTGCTGCGCAGGCCATTGCCCCGATTTGTTCGTGCCCACATCACCGCCGCAGCGCATCCGGTATGTATGAGGCGCCGAACTCACCAGCGATGGTGCTTTCAGTGCGTTCAACCGCTCCGAGCAGCACACTTTCAGGCTGTTGGATGTCAGACCGGTTTGTTTGTTGCCGGCAGCACAATTTTGGGTTTGCCAAGCAACCGCCTTGACGCCGTCCCTGTGGATGTTGCGAGGGTTGGAGGCGGGTGGATGGTTCTGACCAGATCGAATGCCGCCGCTTGGGCAACCACTTCGCAAGTTCACCAAATTTACGGCTGCATAGGTTGTGGCCGCAGGCACTTCACGAGAGAAGGCAGCCCCTCGACCATTTCACCTTGTTCCCTGAACAACATATCTTGCCCTTGGCAAGGCATGTTCAAGAAAGCCAGCAGACCGCACCTGCTGATGAGGTGCGGTCTCTGAGCGCAGATCCTCAGAACACGTGGCGAACGCCCAGTGCCAGTGATGTTGAGTCCTGTCCAGCCGTGCCGGTGACACCGCCCAGGTAGCCGGCGCCACCGGGCGCTGCCTGGCCGGTGCCTGAGTTGTTGAATCGGGTGAGTACAGCATTCAGGGTGGTTCGCTTGGACAGCGGGTAGGTGTAGGCCACGCCGTAGGAGGCGGTGTCTGCATTGGCAGCCTGCTTGTCATTGAGCTTGGTGTAAGCCACGGTGACCTGACCTGCCGCACCCATGTTGTAGCGCAAGCCGACATGCATCAGATTGGCATCTTGCTTGAGGCGTGCCAATACGGTTGGAGCCAGCGCTCCTGCACCCAGCGCCGTCAATCCTGCGGTGAGTTCCGGACCAGAAGAAGGATTCGGCTCCTCGATGCGCCCGAGCAGGCCCGACAGCGTCCAGCCACCCTGGGTGCCTGATGCCCCGACCAACATGGTCTTGAGGGCTTGTTCGCCAGCCGAGTTTTTCTTGGTGTTGTAACCAAAGCCGGCACTGAGGGTCTCAGTTTTATAAATGGTGTTGATGCCTAGCAGACGGCTGCCGGAGCTGTTGGCGCGTTCGCCAAAGCCATACATCAGCGACGCGTTCCACGGACCCTTAACGATCCGGTATTGCAGCGCATTGTTGTAGCGGATGTCGACACCAGAAGGGATCGAGGCGACCTGACCCGCTGCCAACGCGCTCTCGGTTCGCATGATGTCGAAGGTGGCCACGGTTTCATATGCTGGGGTGTACTGCCGCCCCATCAGAAAACCGCCAATGGGTGTGACCAGCCCGAACCAAGCCTGGCGGTCGAAGAAGCTTTGTGTGGCGCTCAAATGGTTGACGCCGAGCGTGGGACCGATCGCGGCATTTGTGAGCCCAGCAGCCAACGCGGGAGGCAAGCCTGCCGTGAGCCGGTCGGCAAGCTGGTTGCCCGACGTCGGGCGATTGCCCAACCCGCCGGTGTCAAGTTCCACACGGCTTTCCAGGGTGAACAGCGCTTTGTAGCCGCCGCCCATATCTTCCTGGCCCTTGATGCCCCAGCGCGAGCCCTCCATGATGCCGCTGTTGAGCTGGGTCACGCTGCCTTGTGCGTAACCAGTCACTCGGGTGATACCCGCATCGGCTACACCGTACAGCGTGACTTGTGAAAAGGCGCTGGCGCAAGCGATGGTGGCTGCGGTAGCGATAAGCGTTTTTTTCATGATGTTGGAACAGTAAAGGTTTTGCGATGAGCCCCCTGCCGGGGAGGAGTGAACTCAAGACGATCTCTGGGCGCTCTGGCTTCTAAACGGCGAGCTCAGTAAAAAAATAGAGCGCTCGTGCTATTTGCCAGCGCGAATCATAGGAGGCATCGGCAGCATCTGGGCTAGGGAAAACCAGTGGGCAGCGATCCAAATCAAACGGCATTACCCAGCCCGCAGGTCTTCAGGCCACAAGCCATGCGATTTCTGGCGGGTATTGCGTCCTCGCGTGGCTCATGCTGCCGGTCTTCTGGGCGTTGCACTGACCAACTTTCTTGAAGGCTCCGTTTCCTCACCTGCGCCGATAGGCGCACCGGCATCGGCGAGCAGTTCGTTCTCGCCATGGGCAAGCCGATTCCCCGGCAATGTGTCAAAGGCATCTCCAGCCGAACGCGGCCACCGGGCAAAGTCGTCGCCCGGTGCTGGCTGGCGCAATCACCCTTGTAGGCCCGTGGCATCTTCAAGAGGTCGCTCGTGCGTGCAAGCTTGGGCCTGCTTGGCAGGGCGATACCGACCAAACTGCGTCTGGCCACAGGCATGCACTCCCCAACAGCACCGCGGTATGCGCCCGCCGCGCTTGCATCATCAACAGGGCGGAAGCCACGTTCGGTCTCAGCTCCAACATAACCGCTCGCCGTTCCGGTCTCGCCGCTTGATAACGGGTCTTGGTGACTGTGCGTGCGACTTTGATGCGTCTCAAATTTCCAACACAACAGCACTTCAAGCGCTTTTTCCCAGGGTTATCCCTTGCCCAGTCCGCCGCCAGCAGATAGTCTGAGGGTTGTCAAATTTATCTCATCAACCCAGGGCTTCGTAAGCCCCATTGCTGGAAATTTTCATGAAAAAATCTCTCATCGCTCTGGCCGTTCTGGCTGCATCTGGTGCCGCCATGGCCCAGTCTTCCGTCACGCTGTACGGTATTGCCGACGTGTGGGTCGGTTCCACGAAGTCCGGCGTCAATGCAAAGTCAGTGACACGAGTTGATTCCGGCGGTTTTAACACCAGCCGCTACGGCTTCAAGGGTTCGGAAGATCTGGGTGGCGGCCTGAAGGCTGTCTTCAAACTGGAGCAAGGCTTTGACATCAGCACCGGTGCTGCAAATACCTTCAATGGTGCTTCCACCTCATTCAACCGCCAAGCATTTGTGGGCCTTGAGGGTGGTTTTGGCTCTTTGACCTTCGGTAACGTTTGGTCAGCTATGGACGACATAATTGGTGCTGGTAACGGCGCTTTTGACTCGGGCGCGTTCTCCCCGCTGTACAGCATGACTGGCTCGGTGCACAACACCTACCAAGACCGTCCGCGCAACGCGATCAAGTACGCAACACCGAGTTTTGGCGGTTTCACGGCCGCTGTAGCCTATGGCCTCGACGAGAATGCAGCTGTCAAGCAGGACACCGTTGACTTCAACGTGGCTTACGGCGCAGGCCCGATAGGCGTTAGCCTGGCATACCAAGTCCAGAACAACACCACAGACACCGAGTTGTTGCTGTTGAATGGTTCCTACGACCTGGGAATGGCAAAGCTCCTGGCGACCTATGGTCAAGTTGAAACTGGCGCTCTCAAGAGCCGTGACTATCAGTTTGGCGTCGATGTGCCCCTATCTTCTGCCCTGACCTTGTCGGGCAGCTTCGCCCAGACCCGCGACAACGCCGCATCGGGCGATGGCAAGCGCACCGGTTACGGTATCGCAGCGAAGTACAGCCTGTCCAAGCGCACGTTCACCTACGCTGGTATCCGCAACGTCGATGCGAAAAACCGCGCAGGCACCAAGATCGGCAAGGAAAGCGTGTACGCCGTGGGCGTTCAGCACAGCTTCTGATCGTCAGTCTTCGGACTTCGACCTTTGAAAAGCCACCCGGCATGCCGGGTGGCTTTTTTGTTGGTGGTTCCTGTGCGGCTGTCGGTACAAGCCTCGAAGTTCTGCCCATCTCCTGCCCATCTGTCACAACCCCGACAGCACCGAGTACCCCGTCGTCGGCACACTCAGCCTCCGTGACGTCCCCACACCCCTTCGACCAAGCCATCGCCCTCACACCCACCGCCGAGGGTGAATACACCGGCGCCACATCACCGGCCTATGCCAACATGGTGGGGCCGTTTGGTGGTGTGACGGCGGCGGTGGCGCTCAACGCGGTGCTGCAACACCCGGCGCTGCTCGGCGAGCCGGTGGCGCTGACGGTAAATTTCTGCGCCGCGCTGGCCGACGGTGCGTTCACCGCCACCGCGCGACCAGCGCGCACCAACCGATCCACGCAGCACTGGGTCGTGGCGCTGGCGCAGGGCGGTGAGACGGTGATGACCGGCACCGCCATGACCGCCGCGAGGCGTGAGACCTGGAGCGTGGACGACGAGCCCATGCCCACTGTGCCCGCGCCCGATGCGGTGCCCGACCCGACGCATTCACCGCAGGTGCAATGGGTGCGCCGCTACCAGATGCGTTTCATCGAGGGCGGTAACCCAACCAATTGGGATGGTGGCGCCAACCGCAGCCAGACCCGGCTGTGGATGCGCGAGGCCGCGCCCCGAGCGCTGGATTTTTGCAGCATCGCCGCGCTGGCCGATGTGTTTTTTCCGCGTGTCTGGCTGCGCCGTGCCACGCGCGTGCCGGTGGGCACGGTGTCGATGACGGTGTACTTCCACGCGGGCGCTGCACCACTGGCCGAGATCGGCTGCGGCTGGCTGCTGGGTCAGGCGCGGGCGCAGGCCTTTCGCAACGGCTTCTTCGACCAGACCGCCCAGCTCTGGAGCGAAGGCGGCCACCTGCTGGCGACCAGCCACCAGGTGGTCTACTACAAGGAATAACCAGCGGGACGCTGGCCACTTCAACCACGGCGGTTTGACCACCGCCCCAACCTCAACCGGATATTTCCCATGAGCGACATCCTCGTCCACACCGAAGCCGGCGTGACCACGCTGACCTTCAACCGCCCCGACAAAAAGAACTCGATCACCGCCGCCATGTACACCGCGTTGGCCGATGCGCTGGACGCCGCCGAGGCTGATGCCAGCGTGCGCTGCGTGGTGTTCCAGGGCAACGAGGCCGTTTTCAGCGCAGGCAACGACATTGGCGATTTTCTCAACAACCCGCCCGCCAGTGGCGACTCGCCGGTGTTTCGCTTCTTGCGCGGTATCGCGACCTTTTCCAAGCCCGCCATCGCGGCGGTTTGCGGCCCGGCGGTGGGCATTGGCACCACGCTGCTGTTCCATTGCGATTTGGTGTACGCGGGTGACAACGCCGCGTTTTCCATGCCTTTCGTGAACCTGGGCCTGTGCCCGGAAGCCGCTTCCAGCCTGCTGGTGCCGCAGATGCTGGGCTACCACCGCGCGGCAGAAGCGCTGTTGCTGGGCGAGCCCTTCATGGCCGAGGCGGCGCTCGAAGTGGGCCTGGCCAACCGGGTGCTGCCGCCCAGCGAAGCCTCGAACTACGCGCAGGCGGTGGCGCGCAAGCTCGCGGCCAAGCCGCTCAGTTCGCTGATCGAAACCAAGCGATTGATGAAAAAAGGCCAGATGCCGCAGGTGCTGACGGTGATGGCTGAGGAGGGCGAGAGCTTTGGGCGCATGCTGCGCGAGCCTGCCGCGCGGGAAGCGTTTGGCGCCTTCATGGAACGGCGCAAGCCCGATTTTTTGAACGTTTGAACGGCACCGCATGACCGA
Organism: Hydrogenophaga sp.; assembly: GCA_047636095.1. Lineage (GTDB taxonomy): Bacteria > Pseudomonadota > Gammaproteobacteria > Burkholderiales > Burkholderiaceae_C > Hydrogenophaga. Next base: position 5,612 of record JBLIJY010000101.1, read on the forward strand.
CGCTGCCAACGCTGTTGATCAGGCCCGCGCCCACTTTGCTGCGGGCAATGCGCATTTCGAGGCAAGGCGCTTCGACGCGGCTTTGACCGAGTTCGATGCTGCGCTGGCCTTGGTGCCGGGCCGGCTTTCGTTGCTGGCCAACCGGGGCGCGGCGCTGTGTCGGCTGGCCCGGTGGAGCGAGGCGGTGCCGGCGCTGTAAGCCTGCTGCGCAGGCCGACCCGGACCATGCCGAAGCCTGGGCGGCGCTCGGTCTGGCGCAAGAGGCGCTGGGCCAATGGTCGGCCGCGGCCGACGGGTTGCACCGTGCCATGGCCCTGGGCTTGCACTCTGCTGTGCTGAACCTGTCGCTGGCGGTGTGTCGGTTGCGCCTGGAGCAGCCGGCGCTTGCGCTGCGCTCGCTCGACCAGGCGCTAGCGCTGGACGCGACGCTGGCCGAGGCCTGGAGCATGCGTGGCAACCTGATGCGCGAGACCGTCCAGCTGCTTGACGCGGCGCGGTGTTTCGAGCGGGCGCTGGCGAATGGGGGCGACGAAGCCCTGCACCGCGCTACTACCTGGCGTCGGTGCGGCCCGGCGAGCCCATGCCGCCGCACCCGCCGCGCGCCTACGTCGAGTCGCTGTTTGACGATTACGCGCCTGATTTCCAGCATCACTTGCTGCAAAACCTGAAATACCAGGCACACAGCACCTTGCTCGCGCCGCTGCTGGCGGAAGGGCGGCGTTGGTCGCTGGCACTCGACCTGGGCTGTGGCCGTGGTCTTTGTGGGCGCCTGCTCGCACCCTTTTGTGCGGCGGTAGACGGTGTTGACGTATCGCGCGTCATGGTCGAGCAGGCCAGCGCCAGCGGCTCCTATCGCTGCGCGGCCCATGCGAAACTGCTGCCGTTTCTCGCGCAAAGCGACGAGCCGGTCGACCTGATCGTGGCAGCCGATGTGTTCATCTACGTGGGCGCGCTCGATGCGGTGGTGCCAGCCGCTGCCCGGCGGCTGCCACCCGGCGGTGTGTTGGCGTTCAGCGTTGAACAGGCCGACCCGGGACACGACTTGCAGCTGCGGCCCAGCCTGCGCTATGCCTATGGCCAGAGCGCGATTGAGCGGCTGGCCGCATCTTGCGGGCTGGGGGTGCGTGCGCTGTGGGCGGTGGCGATCCGGGAAGACCAGGGCCAGCCTGTGATGGGTTGGTATGTGTTGTTGCAGGGCGCTGAGACCCAAGCGACCGATGCCTGAACGCTTACAGATGGTTGCAGCCGTGCTGAGGCGCTTTGGTCGGGATCAGGCATCATTCCGGCATGGCAACGATCCACAACCTGCTGTCGAGCGCTTCATCATTTCATGGATGCGACCGGTTCCACTGGCTGCGTGGCAGGCCGCACCGCCGACTGACGGGCTTGTTGGGGGCTGGGCTCCTGATGGCGGTATCGTTGGCTGCTTGCGGGCAGCCGCGAGTTTCGGTGCCGCGCTGTGACTCGGTGGTGCCAGCGGGCACGACGCAGCGCGTGCTGGTCAGCTTTCGCGAGGCCACCGTGGCCGATGCGCCTGCGGTGACCGAGAAACTGCAGACGCTTGCCGGTGCCTGCGTGTGGCCCGTCTCCAGCGTGTCGCCCACGCTGCACGTTTATGCTGTGAACACAACGGTCGATGTGGACGAGATTCGCGCACGCCTTTTGCGCTGGCGTGCTGTGACGGCGGTGGAGACCGACGTGCGGGTGCGGCGCCATTGAGAACCCCCTGCGAACCATCTGCCGATCATTCGATCAGGTGATCATCTGATCACCGTTTTTCGCCTGTCTTCCCCCTCATTCGCTGTGACTATGACCATTCACTCTTTTCATCGCTGTGCTGGTCTGATCATGGCGTCAGCGGCTGCTGTTGCTTCGCTGGCCTCGCTGCCCGCGCAGGCTGGCGACAAGTCGGTGCGCGGT
>JBLIJY010000102.1:0-7527 GCA_047636095.1 Hydrogenophaga sp.
ACGCCGAGAGCGCTGTGGTCCATGCCCACGGCCTCAAAGGCTCGCTGGGCAGCATGACAGCCGAGCGCGGCGCGCGGTTGGCCAAGGGCTTGGAGTTGGCGGCTTTGTCCCGCGACTGGACGCTGTTCGGCCGCGCCTTACCGCTGCTGGTGAACGAGGCGCGCGCGATCGACGCTGCCCTGGCCGCTGTGCTCAGCGCTCCGATGCCACCCGTCGGCTGAACACGCGCCAAAACGCCGCATCTTGCGTGGTGGCGAAGTTGATGCGCATCAGCGTGCTCGGCGCGCGCGCGGCATGAAAAAGTGCGCCGGGTGCGATCAGATAACCGTCGTCAAGCAGGCGCTGCGCGAGCGCCTCGGTATCGACACCGGTGTCGACCCAGCCAAACAAGCCTGAGGGCTCGGCAGCAAACCGACAACCCGCTGCCAACGCCAGCTTCACGCTTCGAGCGCGCGCAGCGTCCAAACGGCTGCGAAGGCGCTCAGCGTGGCGACGCAGCTGGCCTTGCGCCATGCAGTGCGCCAGCGCGCGCTCCAGCAGACTGGGCGTCGTGAGGGTGGAGATCAGCTTGGTATCGAGCAGGCTGTCCACCCATTCGGCGGGCGCCGCGAGGTAGCCCACGCGCCAGTTCGGCGCCAAAATTTTGGCGAAACCGCTCACGTAAATGGTGCGCTGCAACCCATCGAGCACGCTCATGCGGGTGGCATGCTCGGGCGCGATGTGGCTGTAGGTGTCGTCTTCCACCACATAAAAACCGTGCTGCTGCGCCAGCTGCAACACACGGTGCGCGCTGGCGGGCGTGAGGCAGTGGCCAGTCGGGTTGTGCAACACGCTGACGCTCACAAACAGCTTGGGCGCGTGGACTTCGCAGTAGCGCGCCATCACCGCCAGATCGGGCCCGGCCGGGCCGCGCGGTACCGGCAGGATGCGCATGCCCAGCGCATGCAGGCGGGCGAATTCGACCGCCCAGCCCGGCTCTTCCACCATCACGCAGTCGCCCGCCTTGAGCAGCGTGCGGCTCACGATGTCCAGCGCATGGGTGGCGCCCACGGTGGTGATGATCTGCTCGGGCTCGGCTGGCATGCCCAGGTGCTGTAGGCGATCGGCCAGCGCGCGACGCAGCAAGGGGTCACCCATGGGCTCACCGTAGCGCAACGAACTGTCTGTCAGCGCCTTGGTAGCGGTGACGCGGCGCACGGCGGCGGGCAGGAAGCTGGTCTGTAGCCAGTCGGGCGGAAACACGCCCATGCCGGGCTGCGGCCGGTCGCCCGCCGGGTGAAACATGCCACGCAACAAGGCGGCGGCGTTCACCGGCGCGGCCAGTCGCGGTGTTGGCTTGGCGGACCTCTGCGCCGAGCGGGCGTCTGATCGTTCCGCAGCCCGCTCGCGCACAAAAAAGCCGCGGTTGCGGCGTGCCTCCACCAGCCCCTGCGCCTGCAGCAGGTCGTACGCTGCCACCACGGTGGATGGGCTCAGGCTGTGCTGCAGCGCGCACTGGCGCACGCTGGGCAGGCGCGCGCCGGGCACCAGTAGCCGGTCGCGGATGCGGCTAGCGAAACGCTCGGCCAGTTGCTCGGCCAGCGTGAGCGCGCCAACGCGGGTTAGGGGCGGCGGGATGTTGCTCAGGCTGGCAACGGTGGAGGTGGCACGGGTAACGTCAAGCATGGTTTCAGGCGACTGAACGAACTTCGCGACGCTGGATGTGTGGTTGCGCGGGACCACACAGTTGGTGTTGCTGACCCGGTGAACTGTGTGGTGGGTGTGTGGCCCATCGAGCATAAAGTCGTGGCCATGGTTTTGACAATTTTTTTCGAGCTCCACGCATGAACGCCGCCGAATTCAGCGCCTTGCTCCTGCTCGCCACCGCAGTGAGCTTCACCCCCGGGCCCAACACCACACTCTCAACCGCATTGGCCGCCAACCGCGGACTCAAGGGCGCCTTGCACTTCGTCTGTGCGGTGCCGGTGGGCTGGGGGCTGTTGTTTGCGGTGTGCGCCGCTGGGCTGGGCGCCCTGGTGGTGGCGCAGCCACTGCTGCGCTGGGCGGTGTTGCTCGGTGGCGTGGCTTACCTGCTGTGGCTGGCGGGCAAGCTCTGGAGCAGCCGGCGCCTGAACCAAGTGGAGGACGCCCGGCTCAACGTGAGTTTCTGGCAAGGCGTGGGGCTGCAGTTTCTCAACATCAAAGCGTGGATGCTGGCGCTCTCGCTGGTGGCGGGCTGGGTGGCGGGCCGACCCGATGCGCTGGTGCGCTTCGCGCAGGTGCTCCCAGTGATGCTGGCGTTCGCGTTTTTCAGCAACTTCACCTATGCGCTGGTTGGTTCGGTGCTGCGCCACTGGCTCACCGGGCCGGTGGTCGATGGGGTGGCCAGCGGCATGCGCTTGCAGACGTTCAACCGCGTGATGGCTGGCGCGCTGGTGCTCACCGCAGCCTGGATGATGTGGAGCGGCTCGGGCATGGCGGCGGCAGGCAGCAGCACATGACACGCGGCGCATCGATCAGCGCTGATGAGCGCCGGGCCTCGCTTGGCTTGTGGCTGGGCTTCGTGGCTGTGTTTGTGTTCGGGCTCACCCTGCCGATGACCCGGCTGGCCACGGGCACAGCGGACGCGCCACAGCTGTCACCCTGGTTCGTCACATGGGGTCGCGCGGCGCTGGCAGGGGGCCTGTCCATCGCCTTTTTGTGGTTCACCCGCTCGCCCCTGCCCAGCCGCGAGCAACGCGCGTCGCTGGGTTTGGCGGTGCTCGGCAATGTGATCGGGTTTCCGCTGCTGCTGGGCTGGGCGCTGCGCGAGGTCACGGCCAGCCATGCAGCGGTTTACATGGCGCTGCTGCCGCTGGCCACTGCCGCCATGGCCGCGTGGCTGCTGCACCAGCGTGCACGTCTGGGCTTTTGGCTGTTTGCGGTTCTGGGCAGCGCGCTGGTGGTGGTTTACAGCCTGCTGCGCGCGCAGCAGCTCGGTCACGGTTTTGGCCTGAGCCATGTTGATCTGCTGCTGCTGGGCTCGGTGACAGCAGCGTCCCTAGGCTACGTAGCGGGCGCCAAGGTGACGCCGGCGCTGGGTGCCGAGCGGGTGATCAGCTGGGTTTGCGTGATGGCGCTGCCACTCACCGTGCCTGGTGCGCTGCTCACCTGGCCCGAGCAGCCGATTGCGCTCAGCGCCTGGCTGGGGCTGGCCTATGTGGGCGTGTTTTCCATGTGGGCTGGCTTCTTCGCCTGGTTTCGCGGATTGGCGCTCGGTGGCGCACTGCGGGTGAGCCAGATGCAGTTGCTGCAACCCTTCATCAGCATCGTGGCCGCCGTGCCTCTGCTGGACGAGTCGCTGGACGCCATGACCGTGGGATTTGCGCTGGCGGTGGTGGCCACTGTGTTCATGGGTCGGCGCATGGCCGCACCAGCAAAACCCGTCCCGCCAACCCCATCCTTCAAAACCTGAGGAGCCCTTTTTGAGCACCCATTGGACCCTGGCGCGTCGCGCCGCCAAGATGAACCCCTCGGTGATCCGCGAGATCCTCAAGATCGCCGAGCGGCCTGGCGTCATCAGCTTGGCGGGCGGTCTGCCCTCACCCAAAACCTTTCCGATTGAAGCACTTGCCGCCGCCAGCGAGCGGGTGCTGCGCGAGGATGGCCCAGCGGCGCTGCAATACGCGGCCAGCGAAGGCCATGCGCCCCTGCGCGAATGGGTCGCCGCCCAATTGCCGTGGGCGGTCGACCCAGGCCAGGTGCTGATCACCACCGGCAGCCAGCAGGGCCTGGACCTGGTGGCCAAGGTGCTGATCGACGCGGGCAGCAAGGTCTTGGTGGAGGCGCCGACCTACCTGGGTGCGCTGCAGGCGTTCGCGCCGATGGAGCCCGACGCCGTGAGCGTGGGCAGCGATGGCGATGGGGTGAACCTGGACGACTTGAGAGCAAAAGCCAACGGCGCACGGTTTTTTTACGTGTTGCCCAACTTCCAGAACCCAACCGGCCGCTGCATGAGCGAGGCACGCCGCGAAGCGCTGGTGCAACAGGCGGATGCGCTTGGCCTGCCAATTGTGGAAGACAACCCGTATGGCGACCTGTGGTTTGAGTCACCACCGCCCGCGCCGCTCACCGCGCGCAACCCCAGCGGCTGCATTTACCTGGGCTCGTTTTCGAAGGTGCTCGCGCCAGGCCTGCGCCTGGGCTACGTGGTCGCGCCACCCAGCGTGCTTCCCAAGCTGCTGCAGGCCAAACAGGCGGCCGACCTGCACAGCCCCGGCTACAACCAGCGCATGGTGGCCGAGGTGCTGAAAGACGGCTTTCTGGAGCGCCATGTGCCCATCATTCGAGCGCTGTACAAGGCGCAATGCCAGGCCATGCTGGCGGCATTGGCAACTGAGATGAAAGGGCTGGATGTGACCTGGAACTCGCCCGCTGGTGGCATGTTCCTCTGGGTGCGCTTGCCTCCGGGCATGACCGCCATCGACCTGCTGCCGCGCGCCATCGAGCACGGCGTGGCCTTTGTACCCGGCAACGCTTTTTACGCCGAGCAGCCCGACCTGCGCACCTTGCGCCTGTCGTTCGTGACGACCACCGAAGACCAGATACGCAGCGGCATTGCCGCACTGGCGGGCGCGGTGCGCGCCATGCCGGTGGTGAAGCTGGCGGAGGCGGCATGAGGCAGCGCGCATTCAAACAGGTCGATGTGTTCACCGCCACGCCCTACCGCGGCAACCCGCTGGCGGTGGTGCTGGACAGCGTGGACATCGACACAGCCACGATGCAGCACTTCACGAACTGGACCAACCTCTCGGAGTGCACCTTCCTGCTGCCGCCCACGCCCGAAGGCGCAGCCGCTGGTGCCGACTACCGGGTGCGCATCTTCTGCCCCGGGCGTGAGCTGCCGTTTGCCGGGCATCCCACGCTGGGCAGTTGCCATGCCTGGCTGCAAGCGGGTGGAGTACCGCGAGGGGAGCAGGTCGTGCAGGAATGTGGGGTGGGACTGGTTCGGATTCGGCAGACCGATGACCAACTGGCTTTTGCTGCCCCGCCACTGATCAAAAGCGGTCCGCTCAGCGATGCCGATGTGGACTTGATCGCGCGCGGGCTGGGCGTGACGCGCAGCGACATCGTGGCGCACAGCTGGTGCGACAACGGGCCGAACTGGCGCGGCGTGATGCTCGGCAGCACCGCCCAGGTGCTCGCACTCAGACCCGACGCGGCGGTGCTGGCGGGGCTGGACATCGGTGTGGTGGGACCCAGCAGCAAGGTCGGTGTGATCGGCAAGGCAACCGGCGGCAACACACTGTTCGACAGCGTGCAGTTCGAGGTGCGCGCGTTTTTTCCTGGCAACAACGGCCTGACCGAAGATCCGGTCACCGGCAGCCTGAATGCCGCGCTGGCACAGTGGCTGATCGGCGTCGGCTTGGCCCCTGCGCGGTATGTCGCCAGCCAGGGCACGGCCATGGACCGCACGGGGCGGGTGCATGTGCAGCAAGACGGCGCCGACATTTGGATTGGTGGCGCTTCGGTTACCTGTGTGGACGGGCAGGTGTTGCTGTGAGCGAACTGTTGCCTTCTGTTGCCTTGGGGGCTAATCTCTGGCTGGCTTGGTCGGCCTACCTGCTGATGACGGCCAGCCCAGGCCCCAGCAACATGGCCATCATGGGCGTTGCGATGACCACGGGGCGACGCGACGCGCTGACCTTGGCTGCCGGGGTGCTGCGCGGCTCGTGCTTGTGGGGCTTGGCAGCGGCATTGGGTCTGTCTACCTTGCTCATGGGCTACGCCCACGCCATGGGGGTGCTCAAGATACTGGGCGGCTTGTACCTGCTGCGGCTGAGCTTCCAGTCTGCACGCTCGGCATGACGACCCAGCGCTCCAGCAGCTTCGCCAGCGGCAGTCGCCGCACCGACCACCAGCGCGCGCTGTTTGTACGGACGCGGCCTGGGCCTGCATCTGACCAACCCCAAGGCCATTTTGTCGTGGCTGTCGGTGGTGGCGGTGGGCTTGCCCACGGGCGCCACGCCAGGGGCCGCCTTGACGGTGGTGGCCAGCTGCCTGGTGCTGGGTGCGTGCGTATTTGGCGGTTACGCCATGGCGTTCTCATCGCCTGCGGCACGGCGGATTTATGCGGCAGCGCAGCGCCTCATAGAGTGCGTGTTTGCCTTGGTTTTTGGCTGCGCTGGGTTGCGGTTGATGTTGACGCGCTCCCTGTCCCCGTAAAGGCTATCCATGACCCAGGCTCTTGACACGCCCAAACTTCAACCTGCACCGAACGCTCAGGTCGACCATCTGGTGATCGCGGCCAGCACCTTGGCCGAGGGTGTGGCCTGGTGCGAGACCACGCTGGGCGTCACTCCTGGCCCTGGGGGTGAACACGCGCTGTTTGGCACCCACAACCGGCTGCTGAAGCTGCCAGCCGAGGGCTCACCCAACGCCTACCTGGAAATCATCGCGGTCAACACCGGCGCCACGCCCGCGCGCCTTGCGCCGTTGAAACGATGGTTCGACCTGGACGACCCCGCCCTGCAAGCCCGGCTGCAACAGCAAGGCCCGCAGCTCATTCACTGGGTGGTGAGCGTGCCCAATCTGAACGCCGCGCTGAGCGCTTGGCGAGCGCTTGGCATCGACCGTGGCACGGCGCTCACCGCCGCGCGCCCCACGCCCGCCGGCCTGCTGCAATGGCAGATCGCGGTGCGCGACGATGGTCAGCGCCTGCTGGGCGGGTGTCTGCCCACGCTGATTCAGTGGGGCGCAGTGCACCCGGCGCAAAGCCTGCCCACGAGCGGCTTGACGCTGCGCCGCTTGCACCTGTTGCATCCACAGAGCAGCTTGCTGCTGCGCGCAGCGCTGCAAGCGATTGACCTGCATGGCGTTGAGGTGGGCGGTGAGCGCTACAGTCTGGTCGCTGAGCTTGATACCCCCAGGGGCCGCGTGGCGCTCACGCACTGATTGAAAACAGTCATTCGAACGCCCTCTTCGCGCACGGTTATTTCACCAAACGCGCCACCATCGCGCAAAAGTCTTCCACCGCGTCGGTCTTGAAAACCACCTCGCGCACACCAGCGGCCAAGGCGTCGGCTTGCAATTCGTCGGTGATGTAACCCGAGGCCACCGCCACCGGCAGCGCGGGGTTGATGGCGAGCACCGCTTTGGCCACTTCCAGACCCGACATGCCGGGCATGTTGAAGTCGGTCAGCAGCAGGTCAAAGCCAGTCGGGTTGTCACGCACCGCGCTGATCACGTCTTGCTGGTTCAGCATCGCGGTGACGCGGTAGCCACGGCGCTCCAGCAACCGACGAACAAGAAACACCAAAGTTTCGTCGTCGTCCAGATACAGGATGTGTCGGGGGGGTGAATCACCGGGGTCGGGCATGTCGGTTATCTCCACTGGGATGTGATCGGACAATGAGGCTGGCTGGCGCTGGGCAAAGGCGTGGTTCATTGTGCCTTTGGGACCTGGCTCGGTGAAAGAGCATCCTGCAAGAGCGGGCGCCTCCGATGGAATGTCTGGATGCAGGGCGGCCTCGCCTGCAGCAGCCACTTCGGGGAAATACAGGATAAAGG
>JBLIJY010000103.1:0-7524 GCA_047636095.1 Hydrogenophaga sp.
TGGGGTTGTCCCAAACCGTGGGTTCTTCCAGCGCCGCTTCGACTTCTTTCAGTTTGGATGCTTTGGCATCGTAGTCAAAGATACCTCCGGAGCTCGACCACGCGTGTGGTCAGGTCGTCGAGCTGGCTGCGGATGGTGTTGATGCGTTCTGCTTCCATGGGGTGCCTCTGTGGGTGTGTCGGGTTGAACCGGCATGATGCGCTCACCCTAAGGGAGCGGCCGGCGAAGCCTGCGATTTTCTCATGATGCCTGGAGCCTGGTGACCCAAAGCGTTCAATATCGCCAGGTGGCACCAAACATCACAGCGGCGGTGCCCAGAATCTGCATCTCGATCGCGGTGCGGTCATTGAGCCGGTAACCCATCGCCGGGATGATCACGGGCGAGAACCCGCCCACGTTGAGCGGCACCTTGTTTTTGAACCGGCCCACGTAGCCATACATGATCCCGCCGCTCAGCGAAACATAGACGTTGGGCATCGAGTCAATGGGGTTGGGCCAGTACTTGCCGGCGAACGCGTAGGCCGAAGGCTGACCGAAGGAGTTGGTGAACAGGCTGAAGCCGCAGAAACGGGTGTTGGGCAGCAGGCGGCTCAGGCTCACCGCTTTCACCGACTTGTGCTCTTCCGAGGCCGTCCAGTGGTGCGTATAAGGAGACACGAAAACTTCAAATGGACGGCCTTCTAAGCTGGTGTCGACGGGCTGGTCGATACCGGGGCACACTGCCCAGTCGTTTGGCCACGGACCAGCCTGGGCCAGGGGTGCGAGGCCCGCGAGTGCAAACCCCAGGGCTAGCGTGCGGATCGGCTTGTTGCCGGTTACCAGGAAATGACGGTTCATCTGAGTAGAAATGGATTGAGGCGCGATTTTGACAGCATCGACATCGGCAGCGATGCCCCCGATCCCGGCAATCGCTTGGTGTGCCGGGGCTTTGTACCTGCTGGCGGCGCGCCACCGCTGGGCGTGGCTGGGCGCTTTGCTGGCGAGTCAGCTGCTCAGTGGGTGTTCCTCGCTGGACCAGTGGCAACGCACCAAGCTGTATCGGCCGACCCCGGTGGCCAGTGTCGGGCAGTGGCAGCAGATGCTGGCCGAGCGGCCCGAGCTGGAGGCGATCACGGTGCCGGTGGGATCTGGCGGCGAGCAGGTGCAGCTGCTGCGTTGGCCGGCCCAGCCCGATCGAGGGCGTGCGGTGCGCGTGTTGTATCTGCACGGCACGTTTCGCCACGCGTTCCAGAACCTGGCCAAGGCCGCGCCCATGCAGCGCGCTGGTCTGGACGTGTATCTGCTGGACTACCGCGGCTGGGGCGCCTCCTCGCCACGGGTGCCCGACGAGGCCAGTATCCACGAAGATGCCTGGACCGCCTGGCAGGCGTTGCGGGTGCGTGAGCCGCACGCACGCTGGGTGGTTTACGGCCATTCGATGGGCTCAGCGGTGGCGGTGCGGCTGGCCGAGCGGCTGGCGGGGCAGGGCACGGAGCGGTACGCGGGGCAGAGCGCCTATTGCGCGCTGGTGTTGGAGAGCGCGTTCACCAGCTTTGCCGATGTGGCCGACGCAGCGGCTGGCTGGCTGGGCCGGGGGCTGACCGCGCTGGGCAACGAGCGCATGGAATCGGCTGGGCGCATCGCCCACGTTGATCCACCCGTGTGGTTTCTCCATGGCCGCCGCGATGACACGGTGCCACTGGTGCTGGGGCGCGCGCTGTTTGATCTGGCGCCGTCGCCCAAGCACTGGGCCGAGTGGCCGCTGGGCCACAGCAACTTGCAGCTTGACCCGAGCGGGCGCTACGACGCAGCTTGGCGCGACATCGCTGAGTCTTGCCGCGCGCAGCCCAAGCTCTGAGCGGTTCAGTCCGACGGCGTGAGGAAGCGTGTGATCAGACCGGCGAGCGCCGCCGGCTGGTCGTGGTGCATCATGTGGCCCGCGTCCTGCACCACAGCCTGCTGCAACCGCTGTACCGCCTTCAGCCGCTCCTGGTATTGCGCCAGGTTGTACTGACCCTTCCACCACTGGCTCATGCTCTCGTCGCTGGCGGTCACGCTGAGCACCGGCGCGGTGATGCGCCGGTAGGTGGCGAGCGCCTCTTCCATTTGGTAGAGATGGGCGCTGATGATCTTGTGGGCTGGGTCGCCCAGGATGGTCCAGCGGCCTTGCGCATCGGGTGCCGCCCAATGCTGCGCCAGCCAGGTGGCTTTGTCTGCATGCAGGCGCGGGTTGGTCTTCATGAGCCGGCGCGCCACACCGTCGGCGTTGTCGTAGGTCTTCAGATCGGCCAGCCCTCGGTGCAGGTTCTTGATCTGATCCATCCACTTCGCGTAGCGCTCGGGCGCTTGCGCCGCCCGCGTCTCAGGCAAGCCGAAGCCTTCCAGGTTGATCAGGCGGTGGATGCGCTCGGGGCGTACGCCGCTGAAGATCATGGCGATGTTGCCGCCCATGCTGTGCCCCACCAGATCCACCGGGCGCTCGCCTGCGAAATGGTCAAGCAGCCCGTCGAGATCGGCGAGGTAGTCGGGGAACCAGTAGCTGTCGGGCGCGGGATCTGCGCTGCGCGTCAGGCCAAAGCCGCGCCAGTCTGGCGCGATGGTGTGCCGGTCGCCGCCGAGCGTGTCGACCACGAACTGCCACGAGGCCGACACGTCCATCCAGCCGTGCACTAACACCAGTGGTGCCTGGTCGGGCACGGGCTCACCCCATTCGCGCACGTGGTATTGCAGATGGCGAATCGGGACAAACGTGCTGCGGGACGCTCTCTGGGCTTGGTACATTCGATCCATCATAAGGAACGAGCAGGAGCGTAAGCATGGATCAGAGTCAAGGCAGAGACACGCGCGCCGCGCCAGAGTCCGCTCCACTGGGTTGGAATCCTGCGCAGGGGCACGGGTCATTGCACGGCGCGTTTCGGTGGCTGGTGCCCAAGCATTTCAACATCGCCACCGCCTGCGCGCAGCGCTGGGCAAGCGAGCCACGCAGCGCCAACAACACCGCAGTGATCGCCTGCGCGCCCGGTGAGAGCGACCGCACACACAGCTACGGCGACTTGCAAGCGCAGGCCAATCGGCTGAGCAACGTGCTGCAAGCCCTCGGGGTGCAGCGGGGCGATCGGGTGGCCATCGTGATGCCGCAGCGCTTCGAGACCGCCGTGGCCTACATAGCGGTGTTGCAGATGGGCGCGGTGGCCATGCCGCTGTCGCAGCTGTTCGGTCCCGAGGCGCTGCAGTTCCGGTTGCACAACAGCGAAGCTGTGCTGGCGCTGTGCGACGCCAGCACCCTGGCGGCGGTGCACTCGGTGAGCGCCCACTGCCCGGTGCTGCACACGGTGATTGGGGTGGATGCCCAAGCCCACGGCGCCACAGCCCTGGACTGGACCGCAGTGCTCGCTCAGGCCCCCGCTGATTTCCCCTCGGTCAAGACACTGGCCGAGGAACCGGCGGTGCTGATCTACACCAGCGGCACCACCGGCAACCCCAAGGGCGCGCTGATCCCGCACCGCGCGCTGATCGGCAACCTGAGCGGTTTTGTGTGCAGCCAGAACTGGTTCGGCTTCGATCCGTGGGACGCATCAACGCCCTCGCTGGCGGTGTTCTGGTCGCCCGCCGACTGGGCCTGGACCGGCGGGCTGATGGACGCACTCTTGCCCACGCTGTATTTCGGTCGGCCCATCGTGGCCTTCAACGGCCGCTTCACGCCGCAGACGGCGCTGGAGCTGATGCAGCGCCATGGTGTGACCCACACGTTTCTCTTTCCTACTGCCCTCAAGGCGCTGATGAAGGCCTACCCCAAGCCGCGCGAGCAGTTTGCGCTGCGGCTGCAGGCCATCATGAGCGCGGGCGAAGCGGTGGGCGATGCGGTGTTTGCCTACTGCGAGCAGGAGCTGGGTGTGACGGTCAACGAAATGTTCGGCCAGACCGAGATCAACTACGTGGTGGGCAACTGCGCCCGCCTGTATCCCGCCAAACCCGGCAGCATGGGCAAGCCCTACCCAGGGCACCGGGTGGCGGTGATCGACGAGGCGGGCAACGAGTGCCCCGATGGGGTGGCGGGCGACGTGGCGGTGCACCGACTGGATGTGCACGGTCAGCCCGACCCGATCTTTTTCCTGGGCTACTGGAAGAACGACGCCGCCACCCGCTCGAAATTCACCGGTGAGATGCGCAGCAGCTGGTGCAGAACCGGTGACATGGCGCTGCGCGATGCCGACGGTTATCTCTGGTACCAAGGCCGGGCCGACGACATGTTCAAGGCGGCGGGCTACCGCATCGGGCCCAGCGAGATCGAGAACTGCCTGGTGAAACATCCGGCGGTGGCCAATGCGGCGGTCGTGCCTAAGCCTGACGCCGAGCGCGGCGCCGTGGTCAAGGCCTATGTGGTGCTGGCGCAGGAGTATCTGGCGGGTGCGCCAGGGCGTTCGTTGCACAACCCTGCATTTGTACAGGCGCTGGTGGCCGACCTCCAGGCGCATGTGAAGGGCAAGCTGGCGCCCTATGAATACCCGAAGGACATCGAGTTCGTCGAGGCCTTGCCGATGACCACCACCGGCAAGGTGCAGCGGCGCTTGCTGCGTTTGCAGGAAGAACAGCGCGCCCAGGAAAAAGCCGCCCTCGGGTGAGGCGGCCGGGTCTTTATCGCTGGGCTGTTGTGGCCGGCTCGGCCACGTAGATCTCCACGCGGCGGTTCTGGGCACGCCCGTCTGCCGTGGCGTTGCTGGCCACGGGCTGGCGCGAACCCATGCCTTGGGTATTGAAGCGTGCCACGCCGACCCCACGGGCGATCAGATAGTCGCGCGCGCTGTTGGCGCGGTCGATCGACAAGGGGTTGTTGATCGCGTCGCTGCCGGTGTTGTCGGTGTGGCCAACGATGGTGATCAGCGTCGATGGGTTGCGGCTGAGCGTATTGGCGAACTGGTTGAGTACCCCAGCGAAGTTGGAGCGGATGGCCGAGCGCCCGACATCGAACGAGATGTCGCTGGGGATATCGAGCTTGAGGCGGTTGTCAGCGGTCTGGCTGACACCCACACCGGTGCCTGCGGTGGCTTGCTCCATGGCCGCTTTTTGCTCTTGCATGCGCTGCGACCAGATGTAGCCGCCCAAAGCGCCTGCGCCCGCGCCGAGTACCGCGCCCTGGGTGGCGCCCTTGGAGCCTCCGGTGGCGGCGCCTAGCAGCACGCCCGCCAGGGCGCCGATGCCTGCGCCCTTGGCCGTTCCCTGCTGGGTCTCGCTCATGTTGGCGCAGCCGCTGAGTGCCAGCGCAACGACGGTGACGGCGGCAGCGAGTGTGGTGATGGATCTTTTCATGTGGGACTCCTCAAAGGTGTTGTAGAAAATGGCTTGTGTGCCGACGTGTTGGACGTACCGCGTTGGTGACACGAACCAGACCGGTCAGTTTGATATTGAATCCTAAACTCACCTGTCACAGGCAGAGCGTCACACCACGAAACTGCCATTCACAAAAATTTACACGAGTCTTTTTATGACCGCTCGATCAGATACCGTTTCCCTGGGCAGCTCGGCGCTGCAGGTGAGTCCCATTTGCCTGGGCACCATGACCTTTGGCGAGCAGGTGGCCGAGCCGCTGGCGCACGCCATCCTTGACCGATCCCTGGCGCGCGGGGTCAACTTCATCGACACGGCAGAGATGTACGCGGTGCCAGCGCGGGCCGAAACCTGCGGTGCCACCGAAACCATCATCGGCAACTGGTTCAAGAAGCATCCGGGCGCACGACAGAAGTTGGTGTTGGCGACCAAGGTCGCAGGTCCTTCGCGCGGCATGCCGTGGATTCGGGGCGACGCCGCTGGTCTCACCGAGGCCGAGATCGTCAACGCCTGCGAGAACAGCCTGCGCCGGCTGCAGACCGACGTGATCGACCTCTACCAAATTCACTGGCCCGCGCGCAACGTGCCGGCGTTTGGCCTGCTGAGCTTCGACCCGACCAAAGACGGGCCTTGCGCCTCGGTGCACGAGCAGCTGCAAGCGCTGCACAAACTGGTGAAAGCAGGCAAGGTGCGCGCGATCGGTTTGTCCAACGAGTCGCCCTACGGCGTGCACGAGTTCGTGCGGCTGGCCGAGCAGCACGGCCTGCCTCGGGTGGATACGATCCAGAATCCCTACTGTCTGATCAACCGCAGTTTCGAGAACGGGCTGGATGAAACCTGCCATCGCTTGGGTGTGTCGCTGCTGGCCTATTCGCCGTTGGGCTTCGGTTTGCTGACGGGCAAGTACGACGACACGGGGCTGGTCGGTGAGGCGGGTCGCATGGCGCTGTACGAGTCCATGCGCAAGCAACGCTGGGGCCGCCCCGATGCGCTGATCGCCTCGCAGCGCTACAACGCCCTGGCGCGCGAACATGGTCTGACACCGACCCAGATGGCGCTGGCTTTTTGCCACACCAACTGGCGCGTGGCCAGCACCATCATCGGTGTGACCTCGGTGGAGCAGCTCGACCAATGCCTCGATGCCTGGGGCACGACGCTCTCGCCCGAACTGCTCAAGGCGATCGACGAGATTCGCTGGGAGGTGCGCGACCCCGCGCAGTGACATGGCCAAGGCCCGCCACATCACCGAGACCCCCGCCACCGCCTGGCTCAAAGTGCATGGCAGGGACTTCAGCGAGCACCCCTACGAGTATCTGGCGCACGGTGGCGCGCAGCACAGTGCTCAGGTGCTGGGGCTGGACCCGTTCGCGGTGGTCAAGACGCTGGTGATGCAAGACGAGGCGGCGCGCCCGCTGGTGGTGCTGATGCACGGCAACCGCATCGTGTCGACCAAAAACCTGGCACGCCAGATCGGCTGCAAATCGGTCGAGCCGTGTAAGCCCGAGGTGGCGAACCGGCACAGCGGCTACCTGGTGGGCGGCACCTCGCCGTTTGGCCTGAAGCGCTCGATGCCGATCTGGGTGGAAGCCACGGTGCTGGCGCTGCCGCGCATCTGGATCAATGGCGGGCGGCGCGGCTTTCTGGTGGGCATCGATCCGGCGGTGCTCAGCGCACCGCTGGGTGCCCAGCCGGTGCACTGTGCGCTGGCAGAATAAGCCCCCGTCATGAGCACCCGTTGCAGGCCCCCCGGTTTGCGCACCAGAACATCCCGAGGAGTCGCTGTTGGAAATCGTTGCCCCGTTGCTGGCCACTGTGGCCGCCTACCTGATCGGATCGCTGTCGTTTGCGGTGCTGGTGAGCCGAATGATGGGTCTGAACGACCCGCGCACCTACGGCAGCAAAAACCCTGGCGCGACCAATGTGCTGCGTTCGGGCAGCAAACCGGCCGCAGTGATCACGTTGCTGCTCGATGCGCTCAAAGGCTGGCTACCGGTGGTCGCTGTGACCTGGTGGGGCGATACCTGGGGCCTGGGCGAGGGCACGGTGGCGCTGGTCGGGCTGGCGGCGTTTCTGGGTCACCTGTTCCCGGTGTTCTTTCGCTTCCAGGGTGGCAAGGGCGTGGCCACTGCTGCCGGTGTGATCCTGGCCTTTGAGCCTTGGCTGGGGCTGGCCACGCTGCTCACCTGGGCCATCATCGTGTTCTTTTTTCCGGTACGTCTC
>JBLIJY010000104.1:0-7484 GCA_047636095.1 Hydrogenophaga sp.
CCGCGCTGTACGAGCGCGATGCTGCCGGCCAAGAAGCCGGCGAAGTCCGCTGCCTCGCAGCCGCTGGTGCTGGCGCGGGGAGGCGCGAGGTTGATGTCGACGGCGAAGACGCTACCGGTCACGTCGCCGAACCCAGTGCCGGTGAAAGCGCCGGACTCGTAGGTGGCGTTCACCGGTGCAAACTGCTGCAGCAGCGGCAGAGCGACGTAGGTAAACGGAAACGCGTTCAGCGTCACGTTGTACCCAGCGGCCGCCATCTTCTCCGCGATGTAGGCCACGCTCTGGTCATAGCCCGGCGTGCCAGCGGCACGCACGCCGCCATTCGCGTCGGCGATTGCCTGAAGTGCCGCCTGGTGGCTGCGCACGCCCTCAAGCGTGACGCACTCGAGCAGTTTGTCAAAGGTGTTGTTGACCCGGTTACCACAACTTGCCGAAGAACCCTGGGCCGTGGCCCTGTCTGCGGGGTCGTCACCCCCGCCGCCGCAAGCCACCACCAGCAAGGCAGCGACCGCTGTCGCCGCCAGACGTCCTCGGCTCAAGTGTTTGAAGTGTTTGCCCTGTGCGCCAATCTGCTTCATGTTTGTCTCCTGGGATGTAGGTCTTGTAGAACCTCGCCACCGGCTGTTGCTTGGCTATCCCGGTCAACACGTCAACTACGAGGAACTTTAAGATTACTATCCGCTCCTGAAATCCACAAGTAATATTTATAAAGATTTACTTTTCACCCATAAAGTCAAATGACTTCGATGCGGTTGATCTCTGGGCTGTGGGGCGAGAGAAATTCGAACTTGACACCTTGCTTCTTCAGCAGCGCAAGTGCTGGTTGGATGGCAGCAGCTCAGCGATGCGGAACGCTTGGCGGCTCTGGCTCTGGCTCTGGCTCTGGCTGTGCTGAGCAGTGAGGAGTTCAAGGACCTGCCGCCCAGCCAGATCGTGCCCCGCCTGGCTGACAAGGGCAAGCATGTGGCGAGCGAGTCAACCCTGTACAGGCTGCTGCGTCAGGCTGGATAACTGGCTCACCGCCGCCTTGAACGCGTGCCGAAAAAGCGCAGCAAACCCCGAGCATTGGTGGCGACAAGGCCCGACCAGATCTACTGCTGGGACATCACCTGCTTGCCCACCCAAGTGCGCGGCCTGTTCTTCTACCTGTACTTGTTCGTGGACATCTTCAGCCGCAAGGTGGTGGGCTGGCAGGTCTTTGATGGCGAAAGCGCAGAGAGGGCCGCCGCGCTGTTGGAGGACATCTGCCGGCGTCAGGGCATCAGCGCCAACCAGATCACGGTACGCTCCGACAACGGTGGCCCGATGAAGGGCGAAACGATGTTGGCCAACATGCAAACCTTGGGTGTGGATGCCGCTCAAACCGTTCGCCGATTTGCTGCAAGCCAGGCGCTGGGTGACCGAGCTGGTGCATCGGTACAACGAGCAGCACAGGCACAGTGCCATCAGCTTCGTGACCCCCGCGCAGCGCCATGCACAGACCGATGAAGCCTTGCTCCACGCACGTGCTGCGGTCTATGAAAAAACCAGGCAACAACACCCCAAGCGTTGGTCAGGAAACACCCTCAACTGGACCTTCATCGACGAGGTTCACCTCAACCCAGACAGCCCACAAACCAAGGAGTCCGAAACCGATTGGAAGGCAGCTTGATTTGACGACCGCACGCGACAACTAGCTTGACAGCTTCCGGTATCGGGCAAGGCGGTGGATGACAATCGGGTCATGACCCCTGCCCAAGCCCGCCTGCTCACGCCCCAACGCCTGCTGATGGCGTCGGTGGTGGTGGCCTGCATGACCATTGCGCTGAAAACCGGGGCCTGGGTCATCACCGACTCGGTGGGGCTGCTGTCGGACGCGATGGAGTCGCTGGTGAACCTGGCCAGCGCCATCTTTGGCCTGGTGATGGTGACGATTGCGGCGCGCCCGGCCGACGAGGACCACCCCTACGGTCACCACAAGGCCGAGTACTTTTCTTCCGGCTTCGAGGGCATTTTGATCATCGCAGCGGCGCTGGGCATCATCTGGGTCGCCGGGCACCGCTTTTTTGACCCCCAGCCGATCGAGCAGGTGGGCTGGGGTCTGGCGCTGTCGGTGGTCAGCTCGGCGCTCAACGGCCTGCTGGCCTGGGTGATGTTTCGGGCCGCCCGAGAACACCGCTCCATTGCGCTGGAAGCCGACGCCAAGCACCTGGTCACCGATGTGTGGACATCGGTGGGTGTGGTGGTGGGCATCACCCTTGTGCACTTCACTGGCTGGCTGTGGCTGGACCCGGTGGTGGCCATTGGCGTGGCGCTCAACATCCTGAAAGAGGGCTATCACCTGATCTGGCGCTCCTCGCAGGGCCTGATGGACGAGGCGCTGGAGCCCGAGGTGCTGGCGACCATCGAGGAGACGCTGGCGGTTTTTGCCTCCCAAAGCGACGAGGTTGAAATCATCCGCTTTGATCACCTCGCCACCCGCAAGGCG
This sequence comes from Hydrogenophaga sp., assembly GCA_047636095.1. Lineage (GTDB taxonomy): Bacteria > Pseudomonadota > Gammaproteobacteria > Burkholderiales > Burkholderiaceae_C > Hydrogenophaga. The sequence continues at coordinate 2,468 of JBLIJY010000104.1, forward strand.
GGCCAGCGCCGCTTCGTGGACATGCACATGCACATGCCAGCCAGCTGGTCGCTGGGCCGCGCGGCCGCTGTGCGCGGCAGTGTGGAACAAGCGCTGATGAGCGCGGTGCCTGGCCTGCGCGCCACCATCCAGCTGCTGCCCACCAATGTGGAAGCCCACTTCGACGACAAGAGGGACTTGATTTGATCGCGCTTTTGCAGCGCGTGAGCCAGGCGCGGGTGGAGGTGGCAGGCGAGGTGGTGGGTGCCATCGGTACCGGCCTGCTGGTGCTATTCTGTGCCGAGCCCGACGACACTGAGGCGCTGGCCGACAAGATGCTGGCCAAGATCCTCAAGCTGCGCATCTTTGGTGACGACCAAGGCAAGATGAACCGCAGTGTGCAGGACGTGGGCGGCGGCCTGCTGCTGGTGAGCCAGTTCACGCTCGCCGCCGACACCAAAGGCGGCAACCGACCCGGCTTCACCGGCGCGGCGAACCCCGCGCTGGGCGAGGCGCTGTTCAACCACTTCGTGCGTCAGGCCAGGGCGCAGCACCCCACCGTCGAGACCGGGCGCTTTGCCGCCGAGATGCAGGTGCATCTGGTGAACGACGGGCCGATCACCATCCCGATCCGGATGAGCGCCTAAAGGCGCTCGCTGTCTGGGTCAGCTTTTCTGGTAAGGGTCGGGCCAGCCCAGGCCGGCCAGAATCGCGGTTTCGAACGCCTCCATTGCCTGGGCATCGGCTTCGCTGGTTTCGTGGTCCCAGCCCTGGGCGTGCAGCGTGCCGTGCACCAGCAAATGCGCGTAGTGCTGGGCCAGCGGGATGTTCATCTCCTTAGCCTCGTGCGCCACGACTGGCGCGCACAACACCAGATCGGCCATCACCAGCGGCTCGGTGGTGTAGTCGAAGGTCAATACGTTGGTGGGGTAGTCCTTCTGCCGGTAGTCGCGGTTGAGCGCCCGACCCTCTTCGGCGTCGACGATGCGCACCGTGATCTCGGCATCGGATTCCAGTGCGTGCCGAATCGCGCGCGTCACCGCGTGGCGCGCCAGGGCGGCGCGGTGGGTGGCGGCGTCGCTCAGGGCGCCGAATTGCAGCGACAGACTCAGGGCAGGCAAAGGCATTGATGTGCTTTCAGGCGGCCGAGCGGCGCGCGCGCTTGACAGGCGCTGCGTCGACACTGGGGCTGCGCGCCTCGTAGGCGTCCACAATGCGCGCCACCAGCGGGTGACGCACCACGTCGGCGCTGGTCAGGCGGCATATCGCGATGCCGGGCACGCGTTTCAAGACCCGCTCGGCGTCGATCAGGCCGCTCAGCTGGGTGTGTGGCAGGTCGATCTGACTCACATCGCCGGTGACTACTGCCTTGGAGCCAAAGCCGATGCGGGTGAGGAACATCTTCATCTGCTCCACCGTGGTGTTCTGTGCCTCGTCGAGGATCACAAACGCGTGGTTCAGCGTGCGCCCGCGCATGAAGGCCAGCGGTGCGATCTCGATCTGCTGTCGCTCAAAGGCCTTTTGCACTTTCTCAACACCCATCAGTTCGTAGAGCGCGTCGTACAGCGGGCGCAGGTACGGGTCGACCTTCTGGCCCAAATCGCCGGGCAGAAAACCGAGTTTCTCGCCGGCTTCCACCGCCGGGCGGGTGAGCACAATGCGCTGCACCGCGCTGCGCTCCAGCGCATCGACCGCGCAGGCCACCGCCAGGTAGGTCTTGCCGGTGCCGGCTGGGCCGATGCCAAAGGTGATGTCGTGCGTGGCCATGTTCTCCAGGTAATGCGCCTGGGCCGGCGTGCGCCCGCGCACCTCACCGCGCCGGGTCTGCATGGCCACCGCGTCAACGCCGTCGGGAAGTGCGGTGTCGCCGCTGAGCATGAGTTGCACCTGTTCGGCCGGGATCGGCTTTCTGGCCATCTCGTGCAGCGCTTGCAGCACCTCCAGCGCCTGGTTGGCCCGGGCTTTCGGGCCATCAATGCGGAACTGCTCGAAGCGGTGCGCCACCTTCACCTGCAAAGCCGCCTCGATGGTTCGAATGTGGCTGTCCATCGGGCCGCACAAATGGCCCATTCGGGCGTTGTCGGGCGGCGAAAAAGTGTGTTTAAGGATCAAACGGATAATCCGGTGAAGGCCGCAAGCGGCCAAGGCAAAAAAGGAACCTCGCGATGATAGGCAAGTTGACCGGCACCCTGCTGGAGAAGAACCCGCCGCAGATTTTGGTCGACTGCCACGGCGTGGGCTACGAGGTGGATGTGCCGATGAGCACCTTCTACAACCTGCCTGCGCTGGGCGAGAAAACCTCCCTGCTGACGCACTTCGTGGTGCGCGAAGACGCGCAAATTCTCTACGGTTTTGGTACTGCCAGCGAGCGCGAGGCTTTCCGCCAGCTCATCAAGATCAGCGGTGTGGGGCCGCGCACCGCGCTCTCGGTGCTCTCGGGCATGAGCGTGGCCGATCTGTCGCAGGCGGTGACCGCTCAGGAAAGCGGGCGTATCGTCAAGGTGCCGGGCATCGGGAAGAAAACGGCTGAGCGACTGCTGCTCGAACTCAAGGGCAAGCTCGGTGCCGATCTGCCACTGTCGGGCGCCGCCAGCGCCGTGGGCGAAGCCGCCAGCGACATCCAGCAGGCACTGATGGCGCTGGGCTACAGCGAAAAAGACGCTGCCGCCGCACTCAAGGCGCTGCCCAAGGAGGTGGGTGTGAGCGAGGGGATCAAGTTGGCGCTGAAGGCGCTGGCGAGGTAGCAGCTCACTCAGTGCTGCTCTGCAGCAGGTTCAGGATCGCTTCGAAGTCGGCTTTTGAACCAGTGGTCCGGTTTTCCCGCGCCATGTAGGCCTGCCAAGCTTGGAGGTTTCCCAAGATGTCTTGGGCTATCTCTAACGGGGTGAGGCCATGGGCGTTGGGGTGGCTGGCAAGTCCTGGGTACTCTTGCGCGATCAGGCGCACGAACGCCAGTTGTCCGAACCGAACGGCCGTAGGCGCAGAAGGGGCTTGAGTGTGTTCAGATGGCCGTGGCTGTACTTGTATAGCAAAGGAGAACCCCATGCTCGCCATTCGCCTGACACCCGACATAGAAGCCCGTCTGGACCATTTGACGCAGGAGACCGGGCGCACCAAGACCGCATTGGCGCGCGAGGCCATTCTGGCGCATTTGGACGACCTGGAAGACTATTACCTGGCCGAGGCCCGGGCGCGCAAGAACCGCAAGACCATTGCGCTGATCGACGTGGAGCGCGAGCTTGGCCTGGCAGATTGAGTTTGACCCGGACGCGCTGAAGGATTTGAAGAGACTGGATCGGCCGGTGCAGGTCAGGCTGGTGGCGTTTCTGCGCGACCGCCTGGCCCCGCTGGAAGATCCCCGCAGCCTCGGAGAGGCTCTGTCTGGAGCCCTTTTGGGCCGTTACTGGAAATACCGCGTGGGCGACTGGCGTATCGTCTGCGACATTCAAGACGACCGGATCGTGGTGCGGGTGCTCCGAGCGGGAAGCCGGCGCGAGGTCTGCCGATAAACGCTGAAGACCACACCCATCGACAGACAATCGGTTCCACGACCCGCCAACGCAACGCTACCCCATGAGCATCCAGACCGACGACTTCGCTCCCGCGCCCCGAGTGATCTCGGCCGCGCCGATCTCGCCCAGAGAAGAGGCCGTCGAGCGCGCTTTACGGCCCAAGCTGCTCGACGAATACGTGGGCCAGATGAAGATTCGCGAGCAGCTGGAAATCTTCATTGGCGCAGCCAAGAAGCGCGGTGAGGCGCTGGACCATGTGTTGTTATTCGGCCCGCCGGGTTTGGGCAAGACCACGCTCAGCCACATCATCGCGCAGGAACTGGGCGTGAACATGCGCTCCACCTCAGGGCCGGTGCTGGAAAAGCCCAAAGACTTGGCAGCGTTGCTGACCAACCTGGAAGCCAACGATGTGCTGTTCATCGACGAAATTCACCGCCTCTCGCCGGTGGTCGAAGAGATTTTGTACCCCGCGCTGGAGGACTACCAGATCGACATCATGATCGGCGAAGGCCCGGCGGCGCGCTCTATCAAGCTTGACCTGCAGCCCTTCACCCTGGTGGGCGCCACCACCCGCGCCGGCATGCTGACCAACCCGCTGCGCGACCGCTTCGGCATCGTAGCGCGGCTGGAGTTCTACACCGCTGAGGAACTCACGCGCATCGTCAAACGCAGCGCCGGCTTGCTGGGTGCGCCAACCGAAGCCGATGGCGCGTTCGAAATCGCGCGCCGCTCGCGAGGCACGCCGCGCATCGCCAACCGGCTGTTGCGTCGGGTGCGCGACTACGCCGATGTGAAGGGCGACGGCCGCATCACCGCCGACATCGCGGGCCGCGCGCTCACCATGCTCGATGTGGACCCCCAGGGCTTTGATGTGATGGACCGCAAGCTGCTCGAAGCGGTGATCCACCGCTTTGACGGCGGCCCGGTCGGGCTGGACAACATCGCGGCCAGCATCGGCGAGGAGCGCGAAACGATCGAAGACGTGATTGAGCCGTACCTGATCCAGCAGGGCTATTTGCAGCGCACGCCGCGCGGGCGCATCGCCACGCTCGCCGCCTACCGCCACCTTGGTGTGGCGCCGCCAGCGTCGGACGCTGGCCTGTTTGCGCCTGGGGTCTGACATGGTCAGCGTGAACCCCAAAACCCCGAATCGCCGCTGGATGTGGATCGCGCTGTTGCTTGCGCTGCTGGTGGCGGGCGCGCTGGCGGTGATGTGGTGGCGTGGCACGCCGGCCGACGCGGTGGTGGTGGAGCAGCGCACGCTGATGCGCACGCTGCAGTTCTCGGCCCGCGCGGCCAGCCAGACTAGGGTGGACGTGGGCAGTACCGTCACCGGTCGGGTGCAGGCGGTGCTGGTGGATGAGGGCGCGGCGGTGAAGCAGGACGACGTGTTGCTGCGCCTGGAGTCGCAGGAGCTGGTGGCAGCGCTGGACCAGGCGCAAGCCGCTGAGCGGCAGGCAGCCGCCCGGCTGGCTGGTTTGCGCGGCACCGGGCGGGTGTCGGCGCAGGCGGCGGTGAGCCAGGCA
>JBLIJY010000105.1:0-7450 GCA_047636095.1 Hydrogenophaga sp.
GCGGGGGAGTCCCCGCCTGCGCCCCGCGTTGAACGATCGCCGCATGGCAAGCCTTGGTGTCGTAGGCCCCGTCTCCACTGACGCTGGCCCGCACCTTGCGCCACTGCCGACGGCACACGGTGCTGAAGTCGGGCACGCGCCAGTCCAGGCCTGCCAGGCGCAACAGGCTCTCAACCATGCCCAGACTTCTGGAGCAGAGCCAGGCCGAGCAGGCACTTGATGCTCAAGCAGAACGGGGTGGCTGCGTCGGAGAAGATCTGCTGGCGACCTCGCTTGCCGCTGGCCGGCGCGCACCACTGCATGTATTTGTCCAGCCAGATCGTCAACGACCCTCGGGCTTTGAGCGCGGCGTTGTACGCGGCCCAGTTGATGGTCTTGTCGCGCGTCTTGGCGCCCTTGGGTGCGGTCATGCCCCGAGGCAACCAACCCGGGGAGCCCGCTTTGTGCAACAAAGCCGTCGTAGCCCATCCCCGCACTGAAAGAGGTGCAACGCAGGCAGTCGAGGCGCTTCGCAGCGCCGGTGGCGAGGTGCTGCGGGCACTGTAGTTGGGCGTGGCTCTTGCGATGCAAACTTGCGTTCCAGCACTAACTCAGGTCAGGGCTTTTCGCGCTGGCCAACGAATCAGTCCGGTGGACAGCGCCGTGCCCACCAGAATCACCGCACCACAGATCAGCGTCCAGCCGGTGATGGTCTCGCTCAGGAACAGCACGCCGTACAACAGCGCAAACACGGGCACCAGAAACGTCACCGTGAGCGCTTTGGCGGGGCCGGCGGCTTCGATGATGCGAAAGAACAGCACGTAGGCCACGGCGGTGCACAACAAACCGAGCGCAATCACCGCCCACCAGGCGGTGTCGCTGACGGGCTGCTGGGGCCAGAACCACAGCGTGGGCAGCATCAGCACCAGGCTGGCGCCAATCTGGCTGCCAACAGCGGTGGCCATCGGATGAATGCCGCCCAGGTGGCGCTTGGTGAAGCTCGCCGCCAGGCCGTAGCACAGGGTGGCCAGCAGGCAGGCCCCCATGGCGAGCAACGTGAGCCCCATGGAACCGGCTGCAGGCGCGATGGCCGGGTTGAAACCCGATTTGCCCAACACCAGCAGCGCCACGCCGACAAAGCCGATCAGCAGACCCAGCGAGCGCAAGCCGCTGGGCCGGTCTTTGAGCCACAACCAGGCAACCAGCGCGCCCGAGAGCGGCACGGTGGCATTCAAGATGGCCGAGAAGCCGGTGGCGATGTGCAGCACCGCAAACGCGTACAGCGTAAACGGCAGCGCTGAGTTCAGCAGACCCACGAACAGGATCGCGCGGGCGTGCCGGCGAAACTGCGGCCAGACGTTGGGCAGCAGAAACACCGGCAGCAAAAACAAGGTGCCCAGCGCCACGCGCAAGCCCGCGGTGGGCACCGCACCGAATTCGGCTGCCCCCAGGTGCATGAACAAAAACGACGCGCCCCAGAGCGCAGCAAGCAGGACAAATTCGGCAATGAGGTTGGGCGACATGGGCGAGAAGTATGTCGTGTCTGGAGCCCGTCACGGACGCTGTTTGTGGACGCTGTTGATGCCGGTGAGCGCACCTTCGCGCGCCAGCAGTGCGGTTTTGCGTTGCAGGCCCCCGGCGTAGCCGGTGAGCGCACCGCCGCTGCCGACCACGCGGTGGCAGGGCACCACGATGGTCAGCGGGTTGCGGCCGATCGCAGCGCCCACCGCGCGCACCGCCGCTGCTCGACCCACTGCCTGAGCCACCTGGGCGTAGCTGCGGGTGTCACCTGCGCGAACCTCAAGCAAGGCGCGCCACACCGCTTGCTGGAAGGCGGTGCCTGCCGACAGGTCCAGCGGCAGGTCGAAACGCGGTGTGGTGCCTGGGGCGCTTTGGAAATACGTGCCGAGTTGCTGCGCTGCTTGTAGCAAAAGCGGATGCGCCGGGTTCTCGCGCCAAGCGGCCACGGTGGCATTGGGCGGGCGGTGTTGCTGGTCGTCGAACCAGACGCCGGCCAGGCCCTGGTCGCTGGCTGCCAGCAGCAGCGGGCCCAGCGGGGAAGCCAGGGTGTGGCGTTGCAGGGTGGCGAGGTGCTTCATGCGGGGTGTTCCTGCTCTGGGTTTGTGTGGTGGCCGGCCCACGCGCGAATCACCGCGTAGCTGCGCCAGGGCTGCCAGGCGAGAGCGCGCTGGCTGGCCGCTCGGTTCGTGGTGGCACCACGCACCGGGCAGATGCCCAGCGCCTGGTGCAGGGCGACATCGCCCACCAGCCAGGCATCGGGCCAACGCAGCGCGCGCATGGCGATGTATTGCGCGGTCCAGGGGCCGATACCCGGGATGGATTGCAGCTGGCTCAGCGTTTGCGTCAGATCGGCGTGGCCGCTGAGATCGAGCGTTTCATCGGCCACCCCGCGCGCCAGCCCCTGGATCGCTGTCTGGCGCTGGCGCACGATGCCGATCGCGCCGAGTTCATGGGATGCTGCCGCCATCAGGGCCTGGGGTGTGGGAAACAGGCGATGCACCTGTGGCTCGGGCGTCTCGATGGGCTCACCATACTTCTCCAGCAGGCGCTGCGCCAATGTGCGCGCGGCGGCCACGGTGATCTGTTGACCCAGCACCGCGCGCACCGCAAGCTCAAAACCGTCCACACAACCAGGCACCCGCAGACCTTCACCGCCAGGAAAGTCGGCACTCAGGGTGGCGTTGATGGCGTTCGGTTCGGCGTCGAGATCGAACAGCGCGCGCACCCGCGACAACACCTGCGGCAACATCATCTGCAAGCCCTCGCTGACGGTGATGTCCACCGCGCATGCCTCGGGCCGAAACAGCGCATGCAGCCAGCCTCGGTGCACCGCGCCGCCAGCCTCAAGGCGCAGACTGCGCGTCAGACTCAGCGCGGCCACATCGACCCGCTCCATGCCGGGCAGTTGGTGCTGGGCGAGGAAGGTGAACAAGGCATGGGCGTCCAGCGGCGGACGCCAAAACAGGCGGGTGCGGCTGCTGCCTGTTGGCAAGGCGGTGCTGCTGCTGTTTCCAGCTTGGCGCATTCGGGAAGGGCTTAAGCCATAGCGCTGCTGCACCGCCGCGTTGAAGCGGCGCAAGCTGCCAAAGCCGCTGGCCAGCGCCACCTGCGAGACAGGCAGGGTGGTGTCGGCCAGCAACTGCTTGGCGGCCAGCAGCTTGCGGGTTTGCAGGTACTGCAGTGGCGAGACGCCAAGCCGCTGCTCGAAGATTCGGCGCAGGTGCCGGTCGCTCACGCCCAGGCGCTGCGCCAGCCACAGCATGGCGGCGCGCTCGCTGCCCTGCGCCTGCCAAGTTTGGGGATTGTCGAGCCAGGCGGTGGCTTGTTGCGCGAGGATTGCGCTGGCGTCCTCACTCGACCAGTGGCGCTCGCGCGGCGCGAGCTCCGGGCGGCAGCGCAGGCAAGGTCGAAAGCCCGCCCCTTCGGCCTGCGCGGCCAGATCGAAAAAGCGGCAGTTGTCGCGCCGGGGCACGCGCACCCGACAAACCGGGCGGCAGTAGATGCCGGTGGAGGTGACGCCGACAAAAAAGCGGCCATCGAAACGTGCATCGTGCGCGCACAGGGCCTGGTAGCGCAGGTCGTCGGTGTCGGTGCTGACGGTGGCGGGGAACATGGGGCGATGGTACGGCGGTCAAGCCGCTGCGACTCGCCGTTTCCGGACATGGTCCTCGGGGCCTTGGCCATGACCGGATCCTACAATCCCGCGGTCCATCCATCCACGTTCAGGGAGCTTCTCTCATGCAAGTCACCGCATCCATTTTCAAGGCCTACGACATCCGTGGCGTGGTCCCCGAAACGATCAACGAGCCGGTAGCCGAGGCCCTGGGGTTGGCGTTTGGCAGCGAGGCAAAGCGGCTGGGTGAGCACACGGTGGCGGTCGGGCGCGATGGGCGTCTGAGTGGCCCGGCACTCTCGGCGGCGCTGATTCGCGGGCTGGTCGCTGCTGGCATTGAGGTGATCGACATCGGCATGGTCACCACGCCCATGCTGTATTTCGCGGCCACCACCCTGTGCCGCAGCGGCATCCAGGTCACCGGCAGCCACAATCCCAGGGACTACAACGGTTTCAAGATGGTGCTGGGCGGGCGAGCCATTTTTGGCGACGACATTCAGGCGCTGCGCCACAACATGGAAACCGAGAGCCACCAGCGCGTTGACGGTGGCAGCGTGCGCACCGTGGATGTGAGTGACACCTACCGCGATCGCATCGTGGGCGACGTGAAACTGGCGCGGCCGATGAAAATCGTGGTGGACAGCGGCAACGGTGTGGCCGGCGCTTCAGCGCCCGAGCTGTTTCGCGCTCTGGGCTGCGAGGTGATCGAATTGTTCAGCGAGGTCGATGGCAACTTTCCGAATCACCATCCCGACCCAAGTAAGCCCGAGAACCTGCAAGACCTGATCCGCACCTTGCAGGAGACGGACGCTGAGCTGGGCCTCGCGTTCGACGGCGACGGCGACCGCCTGGGCATCGTGACCCGCGACGGCCAGAACATTTACCCCGACCGGCAGATGATTCTGTTTGCGCGCGATGTGTTGTCCCGCGTGCCTGGGGGCAACATTCTGTTTGATGTGAAATGCTCGCAGCGCCTGGCGCCCGCGATTGAAGCGGCGGGTGGTGTGCCCCACATGTACAAGACAGGGCACTCGCTGATCAAGGCGCGCATGAAGGAGCTGGACAGCCCGCTGGGCGGCGAGATGAGCGGCCACATTTTCTTCAAAGAGCGCTGGTACGGCTTTGACGACGGCAGCTACGCGGGGGCGCGCTTGCTGGAGATCGTGAGCCGCAGCGTGGATGCGAACGAGGTGCTCAACGCCCTGCCCACCAGCCACAGCACGCCCGAACTCAACGTGGCCTGCGCCGAGGGCGAGCCGCACGCGGTGGTGAACCAGCTGATCGCATTGGCGCACTTCGACGCACCCGCCAAGCTGTCCACCATCGACGGTGTGCGGGTGGACTGGCCCGATGGCTTCGGCCTGATCCGCGCGTCCAACACCACGCCGGTGCTGGTGCTGCGTTTCGAGGGCCACACGCTGGACGCCCTGCACCGCATCGAGGCGGTGATGCTGGCGCTGCTGCTGCAGGCCAAGCCCGATGCGGTGGTCGGTTCGGCGGCGCATTGACAGGTTCACCCCGCGCCGCCTGCGGCGTCACCCCCTTCAGGGGGCAACGCTGGCCGACCGGCAAAGCCGGATCGGCGGCATTCTGGTCAGGGTCATTCCACGCCGGTGTTTGTGCCTTTGGCTGGAGCCGCGCCATGTCGGCATGTATCTGTATGGGTCTGTGTCACTGCATGCGTGCGCTGGTGCGGTCAGAGCCGCGCGAGCAGTCGTTCCAGCAACTGCTGGGTGGGTGGATCGGGTGGCCGCCTATCTTCGCGGAGCGTGGGTGACGCCCAGGCCGCCTGAACCGCCGCCGCCAGTTGCGCGGCGTCAGCAATCGGCCGACTCAGGCCTTGCGCATCCAGCGCGGCATAGCTCTCGCTGAAGTTCCACACGTTCGGCCCGTGCAGCACCGCGCAGCCCAGCGCCAGCGGCTCGTGCGGGTTGTGGCCGCCCACAGCGGCCAGCGAGCCGCCCACCAGCGCAACGGGGGCCAGCCGGTACCACAAGCCCATTTCACCGATGGTGTCGGCCAGGTACACCGGCGCCTCGGTGGGCAGCGCTTGGCCGTGGCTGCGTTGCGGTGTGTCGGGGGGACACAGAGTCATCACCTCGGCCCCGCGCACGGGGACGCGTGGTGCGATGACGAGCAGGGCGTTGGGCTCGCGCTGGCGCAACTCGGTGTGGGCCGCCAGCGCCAGCGTTTCTTCTCCCGGGTGGCTCGACGCCAGCAGCCACACCGGGCGCGCGTCCACGGCCTGCTCCCAGCGCGCCAGTTCGTCCACGTCGCAGGCCGGCGCGGGCGACATGGTTTTGATGGTACCCGTCAGGGTGATGGACTCAGGCCGCGCGCCCAGCGCTTCCAGCCCACGCGCCGACTCGCCGTTCTGCGCGAACACATCCACAAAGCCGGGCAGCAGCGCCTGGTAAATCCACCGGCCCCAGCGCCGCTTGGCCAGCGACCTGGCCGACAGCCGCGCGTTCACCAACGCCCGGGGCACCTGCTGGTCGTCGGCCGCGCAGATCAGCGCCGGCCACAGATCCATCTCGCACCACAGCGCGAGGCTGGGTCGCCAGTGCGCCATGAAACAGGTGGTGGCGTCTGGCGTGTCCACCGGTGCGAACTGGTGCTGGCAGCGTGGCGGCAGGCCCTGGCGTTGCAGCGCATCGCCCGAGGTACGCGCGGTGGTGGTGATGAGAAAGTGCAGATCGGGCCGGCGCTCACCGAGCCGGTGAAACAGCCCGGCCAGCGCCAGCGATTCGCCCACGCCCACCGCATGGCCCCAAACCAATGGGCCTGCTGGGCGCGGCGGCATCTGCAACGACAGCTTTTGCTGGATGCTGGCAAGCGTTTCTTTGCCGCGTTTCAAGCGGCGCTGCAAACCCCAGCGCCAGACGGGTGCCAGCACGTCGGCCAGGCGCAGATACCCACGCAGCGCAAGCGGGCGCTGGTTCAAGCGGCGTGCTCTCGCAGCCAGGGCAGCAGCGCGGCCATGTGCTTGTTGGCCGCACCACCGTGGTCCGAAAAAAACGCCTCGGCGCCCGCCATCGCCTGGGCGTAGGCAGCGGGTGAGGTCAGCAGTTTGAGCAAAGCCTTCGCCAGCGCGTCGGCATCGGCGTGTTGGGTCAGCACACCGGCGGCCAGCGCTTCAACACCGGGATACTCAATGCCCCAGATGCTGGGCCCGACCATCACCGGTTTCTTGAGGGCCAGCGGCTCGATCACGTTGTGCGCGCCGGTGTCCACGAACGAACCACCGACCACCACCACCTGCGACAGGGCCAGATAAAAATACATCTCGCCCAGCGAGTCGCCCAGCAGCACATCGATCCGTTCCATCGGTGTGCCGGCAACGGGCGCGAGTTGGGCGTCCAGGCACGCACTGCGCCGCACCACGCGCAGTCCCGCCTGCGTCAGCAGCCGTTCGCTCTCATCAAAGCGCTGCGGGCTGCGCGGCACGCAGACGAACAGCGGCCGTGGCCCAGCTTGTTCGTCGAATGCTTGCCACAGGATTTGCATCGCTTTCACGAAGGGAGCGTCTTCCCCGACGACCACGCTGGCAAAACACACCACCGGTCGGCCACCCGACCCGCCTGTGGCCAGCCCCCATTGCCGGGTCAGCCGGTTGGCCCCAGCCAGCTGCTGCTTGGCGACCGGCAGGTCAAACCGCGTCTCCCCAGCCACCACCACGCGCTGGCAGCCCACGGCCCGAAAGCGCTGGGCGTGGGTTTCCGACTTGCACAGCACCAGCTCGTAGGCGGTGAACAGCGCGGCGCGAAAGCCCCACCAGCGCTGGCGATCGCGCTCGAAGCTTTGCTTGGGGTACTGCGCGTTGGCGATGCCCAGCGG
>JBLIJY010000106.1:0-7419 GCA_047636095.1 Hydrogenophaga sp.
CGCCCTGCCGACGCGGCCTTCCCGGTGGTGGGCATCGGTGCGTCGGCTGGTGGCCTTGAGGCCTTGGAACAGTTTTTCACCCATGCGCCGGCCGACTCGGGCCTGGCGTTCGTGGTGGTGCAGCACCACGACCCCACCCAAGAGAGCATGCTGGTGCAACTGCTGCAGCGCAGCAGCGCGATGCCGGTGGTCCAGGTGGTTGATGGCCAGAAAGTGCGCCCCAACCACGTCTATGTGATCCCGCCGAGGCAAGACCTGGATTTGCTGCACGGCGTGCTGCACCTGATGGAGCCGACCGAAAAGCGTGGCCTGCGCCTGCCGATTGACCATTTCCTGCGCTCGCTGGCGGCCGACCTGCGCAGCAACGCCATGGGCGTGATCCTCTCGGGTATGGGTTCAGACGGCACGCTGGGTTTGCGCGCGATCAAGGAGAGCGCCGGTGCCGCCTTTGTGCAGGCGCCAGACTCAGCCAGGTTCGACAGCATGCCGCGCAGCGCCATCGACGCCGGCCTGGCCGATGTGGTGGGGCCGGCCGAAGAGCTGGTGCCGTGCATTTTGGCCTTTTTGCATCACACACCCGCCTTGGCGCTTGCCGTGCCAGCGCAGGCCCAGGGCAGCGCCAATGCCAACCTTGGTGATGTCGACAAGGTGCTGCTGCTGCTGCGCGAGCACACTGGGAACGATTTTTCGCTCTACCGAAAGAGCACCTTGGTGCGCCGCATCGCGCGGCGCATGTGCGTGCACCAGCTCTCGCACATCGGCGACTATGTGCGCTTGCTGCGCGAGAGCAAGACCGAGGCCCATCTGCTGTTTCAAGAGCTGCTGATTGGGGTGACCAGTTTCTTCCGCGACCCGGCGGTCTGGGACCAGATCAAGAGCGAAGTCATGCCGGCGCTGCTGGCCCTGCAGCCCCAAGGCGGCGTGTTGCGCGCCTGGGTCCCCGGCTGCTCAACCGGCGAAGAGGCCTATGGCCTGGCCATGGTGTTCAAGGAAGCGCTTGAAGGGGCGTCGCCGCGCGCCAACCTGAAACTCCAGATCTTCGCCACCGACCTGGACAAGACGGCGATCGACATGGCGCGCAGCGGTGTCTACCCGCCGGGCATTTCAGCAAACGTGTCTGAGCAGCGGCTGCGTCGCTTCTTCGTTGAGGACGGCCAAGGCTATCGTGTCAGCAGCGAGATCCGCGATATGGTCGTGTTTGCGCCGCAGAACCTGGCCATGGACCCGCCTTTCACGCGGCTGGACTTGCTGAGCTGCCGCAACCTGTTGATCTACCTCGAACCCGAGTTACAGCAAAAGCTCATCGCGCTGTTCCACCACAGCCTCAATCCCGGCGGCGTGCTGCTGCTGGGCAGCGCTGAGACGGTGGGGCAGGCATCCAAACTGTTTGCGCTTTGGCCGGGCGAGGCGCGCCTGTACCGGCGCCTAGACGGTCGGCCGCACAACGAACTGGGCGCCTTCCCGTCGGTCTTCGCCTTCCACCGGCCGCTCCGGAACATCCCCAATGGCGAGGCTGCCACTGTCGCTGCGGCACCCAAGATGGCCAATCTGAAACAGCTCGCTGACGATCTGCTGCTACAGCGGTTCACCCCAGCCGCCGTTCTGGCCGCAGCCAACGGCGACATTGTGTATCTGAGCGGCAAGACGGGGCGCTTTCTGGAGCCAGCGGCCGGCAAGGCCAGCCTGAACCTGCTGGCGATGGCGCGCGAGGGCCTGGACCGCGCACTGGCCAAGGGTTTCCACCGCGCCATGCGCGACAAACTGGCCGTCACGATCAAAGATGTCTCGGTGGGCTTCAACGGCGGGAACCTGCGGCTGAACGTGCATGTGCAGCCGCTCAACAGCGACAACCTGCTGCAAGGTCTGGCCCTGGTCGTCTTCGAAGAGCTCGCGCCGCGCGATCTTCCCCAATCGCTGGCGAGCGACAGCGCGCCCGACGCCGCCCCGGCCCAGCGACTGGTGACGCTGCAAAAGGAACTGCAACGCGTGCACGAAGACCTGCAAGCCACGCGCGAGGAAATGCAAACCTCGCAAGAAGAGTTGAAGTCCATGAACGAGGAATTGCAAAACACCAACGAGGAGCTGCAATCGACGAACGAGGAATTCACCACCTCAAAGGAAGAGATGCAGTCGATGAACGAAGAGCTGCAGACCGTCAACCATGAGCTGATGTCCCGGGTCGACGAACTGGTGCTCACGGCCGATGACATGAACAACCTGCTCAACAGCGCCCAGGTCGCCACGCTGTTCCTGGACGTCCATCTCGGGGTGCGTCGCTTCACACCGGCCATGGCACACCTGATCAAGCTCATCCCAAGCGACATCGGTCGGCCCATCACCGACCTGGTGAGCGCACTCCAGTACCCGCAACTGGTCGACGACGCGCACGAGGTGCTGCGCACGCTGGTGGCCAGCGTGCGCGACGTGCCCGCTTCGGATGACCGCTGGTACGCCGCCCATCTGATGCCGTACCGCACGCAGGACAACCGCATTGACGGGGTGGTGATCACGTTCTCAGAAATTGGCGCCATCAAGGCGCTTGAAAGCACCTTGCAACAGGCGCAGCTGCTGCTGGTACAGCACGCGGCAGACCAGAACAGCGTGTCCGAGGTCACCCGCGAGCTGGCGACCTTGCTGCGCCAGGCCCAGGCGCTGCTCGACAAAAACAACGCCAGTCAGGCGTTGGCCTTTGTGCACGCCGGGGCCAGCCTGCGCTCTGAAATCACATACAAGAAGCAATAAGCAATAAGAAAGAAATAAGAAGGAAAAAGTCGTCATCAATCACAGGGGAGAACTTGTCATGAATCAGAGGAAGACCGTCGTCATGAGCGCCGAAAACAACCTCGACGCCCATGCGTTGCGGCAGCGGGCCGAAGCGCTGCAGCGCGCTCGGCATGAGGCAAAGCCCTTGTCTGCCGATGAGAGCGTGCGCCTGCTGCACGAGCTGCAGGTGCACCAAATCGAGCTCGAACTGCAAAACGAGGAACTGGTCGCGCGCCGTGGCGAGCTCGTAGCCGCGCTGGCGCGCTACACCGACCTGTACGACTTCGCCCCGGTCGCCTACGCCACGCTGGCAGCCGACGGCACGCTTGTGCAGACCAACCTGGCGGGCGCCCGGCTGTTGGGCAGCCCGCGCGCGCAGCTCGAAGGCAGGCGGCTGGCTCAGTTTGTGGTCGTGGCCGACCGGCGCACCTGGCAAAACTGGCTCGACCAGGTGTTCGCCGGCAGCGAGCCTGCGCCCTGCCAGCTGCGCCTGCAGGCGGCAGACGCGACCCATGGCACGCCGCTCACGGTACAGATCGGTGCCCAGCGAAGCGCCGGCGGCAGTGAGTGTCGTGCGGTGTTGATCGACCTGACAGAGCGGCTCGCGGCCGAGGCAGCCCACCTCGCACTCGAATCGCAGCTGCTCGAATCGCAGAAGATGGAGGCCATCGGCGTCTTGGCCGGTGGCATTGCACACGACTTCAACAACATTCTGGCTGCCATTCTCGGCAATGTGGTGCTGGCCCAGGAAGATGTCGGCGAAGGCCATGAGGCCCTGATTTCACTGGCGCAGATCCGCCAAGCCAGCGTGCGCGCGCGCAACCTGGTGCAGCAGATCCTGGCCTTCAGCCGCAGACAACCTGTCGTGCCGACGCGCACAGCGCTGCAGACACCGATCCAAGAGACGCTGACCCTGCTGCGCGCCACCCTGCCGGCGGGCGTGCAGCTGCAGGCCTCGCTCTACGAACAACCGCTGACCGTGCTGGCAGACGCCACGCAGCTGCAACAGGTGGTGATGAATTTGTGCACCAACGCCTGGCAGGCACTGCCGGTGGAGGGCGGGCGCATCGACGTGCAGCTCAACACCGTCTTGCCAGGCATGACCACCGACCCACCACCCCCCGCGGGTCTGGCGGGCGGGGGATATGCCAGGCTGCGCGTGCGTGACAACGGCTCTGGCATGGACGAGGCGACCCAGAGCCATGTGTTCGAGCCCTTCTTCACCACCAAACCGGTGGGCAGCGGCACCGGCCTGGGCCTGGCCGTGGTGCACGGCATCGTCACCTCAATGGGTGGCCTGCTCAGCGTGCACAGCGCACTGGGCCAGGGCAGCAGTTTCGAGGTCTGGCTGCCCTTGATCGACGCGCCAACCAGCGCGGGGGTGGTGCCGGTCGAGCCTGGCATGCCGTTTACTTCAACCGAGGGGCTGGCCAGGCATGTGGTCTGTGTTGACGACGACACGTTGATGCTGCAGATGATGGAGCGGTGGTTGACACGCCAGGGCTACCGCGTGAGCGCGTATGCTGACCCTCAGGTGGCGCTGCAGGTGCTGCGCGCAGCGCCGATGAGCGTTGACCTTGTCGTCACCGACTTCAACATGCCGGGTATGTCTGGCCTGGCATTGTCGCAGGCCCTGTCGGCCCTTCGCCCCGACTTGCCGATCATCCTCAGCTCGGGCTACATGAGCGACGGACTCCAGCGCGATGCACACCGCTGCGGCGTGCGCGAGGTGATTTACAAGGAAAACACCGTCGACCAGCTGGGCGCGCTGCTGCAGCGCCTGCTCGCGCCCCAGCCGGGCTGATCGCCGGGGCCCGCCTGCGCGCTCGGATGTGCTGCGCGGCCTCAGGAGCGGTAACTGGCGTCGGTGCGCTCCAGCTTGCGCAGCAGCGCGGGCCAGGCGATGTTCGCACCCTGCCCAGCGGTGGCGGTTTTCATCACCTGCGCCATGCCTTGCAGAATTTGGGGGTCGATCATCACCAGCTCGCCACCGGCCTGGGCGTCGATCTGGATGCGGCACACACTCTCGAAGATGTACATCGAGAGGAAGGCATCGGCAATCGATTTGCCCACGGTCAGCAAGCCGTGGTTGCGCAGCATGAGGTAGTTGTTGCGGCCCAGGTCTGCTTGCAAACGCGGCTGCTCGTCCTCGCGCAGCGCCACGCCTTCGTAGCTGTGATAACCCAGCGAAGCGAGCACAAAGGTGGACTGCTGGCTGATGGGCAGCACGCCGCATTGCTGCGCACTCACCGCCACGCCCGCGCGGCTGTGGGTGTGCAGCACACAGCCGGCGTCGTCGCGCGCGGCATGCACGCAGCTGTGGATGGTGAAGCCGGCTGGGTTCACCGAGAACGGCGAGTCGCTGAGTTGGTTGCCCGCCTGATCGACCTTGAGCAGGCTGCTGGCGGTGATCTCATCGAACATCAGGCCATAGGGGTTGATCAGGAAATGGTGCTCGGGGCCGGGGATGCGCGCGCTGATGTGGGTGAACACCAGGTCGCTCCAGCCGTAGAGCGCCACCAGCCGGTAGGCAGCGGCGAGGTCGCAGCGCAGTTGCCATTCGGTCTCGTTCACCTGGCCTTGCAGCGACGGGATGTGGAGGGCGGCGTGATGGGCGGTGTGTTCCATCGGTGTGTGGGTGGTGGTCATGCAGCGTGCTCGGTAGTTTTCAGGACGGTGGCGGCTTTGTAGAGCGACTGCTTCGGCTGCGCCATCACGCGGCGCAACATGGGCTCGAACTCGCTGAGCGGCAGCGCCTCGCCCTGGGGGTCAAACGCCGGGTTGTCGTAGACCGCGCAAAACTCAGCGGTGCGTTCATAGGCAGGATGCGCTTTGAATTGGTCGCGCAGATCGCGGTTCAGCCCGATGTGCTCGAAGAAGTAGTAGCCCTGAAAGATGGCGTGGTGCTTGACCATCCAGTGGTTTTCTTCGCTCACGAAGGGCTGCAGGATGGCCGCAGCAATGTCGGCATGGTTGTAACTGCCCAGCGTGTCGCCCATGTCGTGCAGCAGCGCGCACACCACGTACTCCTCGTCGCGACCATCTTTGAGCGCACGCGTGGCGGTTTGCAGGCAGTGGGTGTAGCGGTCGACCGGAAAGCCACCGTAGTCGTTTTCCAGCAGGCGCAGGTGGCTGATGATGCGCTCGGGCAATTTCGCCGCGAACTGCCGAAATTCGCCGCCGATGGTCTGCCAGTCGGCGGCGGTGCTGTCTTCCATGCGGGTGAAGGTGGCGCGGTGTTCCATGGGTTGTCTCCGGGTGCGGGGGTGGGTTGAGCCGCCGTCAGAGCGGCGTTCAATGGACCCGCCGTCTGCGCGGCGTTCAACACATTCTGAACCCGGCCAGCCCACCCTGCCGCAGCATGGGTGACAGCGGTAACACTGCCGCCTTCAGGCGACTGATTTGCCCGCGACCACTTCCCAGCCCTGCGCGGCGCGCCGCTCCACTGCGGGGTGCTCGCCGTCGAGCCGGAACAGGTGCAGCCAGCCGTTGCCGACCAGGTCGCGCACCACCGCGTGCTGCTCGATGATGGCGTCGATCGCATCGCGCGGTGCTTCGATGAACACCGACAGGCGCAGCGGCGTGTGGCGCAGGGCTTTCCCGTCGTGCAGCGATTGCATGGGCAGGCCGATGCGCAGGTCGCCGCCATTGCCCTCAAACACCCCGAGCCGAGCGCCCACCACGTTGTGCAGCAGCTTGTTGCCGCTGCCGTAACGCCGGTTGTCGATCGCGCTGGCGTGGTATTGCAGGTTGATCCAGTTCGTGACCACCATGGGCGCGGTCATGATGAGGGTGAGCACGCCAAACCCAGCGTCTTGGCGCCAGTCGTAGTCGTGCAGGAAGCTGCGCCCGGCGAGGTTCATGCCTTTTGTGCGCGCGCGTGGCGCGACGATGAAGGCGGCGTTGTCGGCCAGACCCCACTCGGGGCGCACCTGCGCCCAGTCGTTGGCGCGCTCTTGCAACGAGCGTTCCAAGGCCGGCGCATCGTTGACGAGGTGAGACAGGCCCAGCGCGGGCGCACGCTCGGCGCGGGCGCGTTGACCAGCGGCTTGCAGCGCGCTGCGCAGGTGGGTCAGCGCGGTGTGCAAGCTGGGTGGTACGGCGCCGGTGTCGAACAGCTGCACCTCGTCGGTGGTGGTGTTGTGCAGCGCGGGCAGGAAATGGGTGGTGTCGGGAATGACCAAACCCAGCTTGGCCACCTCGGCCCTCACCGCCGGCGTGTTGAGCAGATCGGCCAGGGCGCGGGCGTTGACCTCACCGGTCTGGCCACCGCAGGCGCCGCAGTCAAGGCCGGCTGCGTGCGGGTTGTTGGCGCTCTGGCTGCCGTGGCCAGCCAGCATCACCAGCGGGGCGAAGTCTCGCGTGAGGCCCATGGCACCCAAGATGCCTTGGGCCAGGCTGGCAGCGGTGGCCGGGTCGGTGCTGGCCTGGGGCAGGCGCGGGCGGTGGCCCGATTCGTGGGCGTTGGCGCCGACATCGAGGCCCGCGTCTTCCCAGCGGGCGGGCTTGGCGGTGGTGGGCAGCGTGTCTTTCAGCAACTTGGGGCCGTAGGCGAGACCGCAGGTTTCCACGAAGCTGAAGCCCGAGGCGGCGGCCGCGCGCAGATCGGCCCAGCGCTGGCGCCAGGCGAGCGCGCCCTGGCGCCGTTCGGCCAGT
>JBLIJY010000107.1:0-7413 GCA_047636095.1 Hydrogenophaga sp.
TCGACCCGCTCAAAACCCGCGTGCTCAACCGCATGCGGCTGCGCCGCAACCCCGACGTGGCCGCACAGGCGCTGCGCCTGGACGGCGACGATCTGAACCTGTCGCGTGTGATGGTCAATGGCGCGGGCTGCTCGTTCAAGATGGATGGCACCACACTGGTGTTGGAGAACCTGCCCGAAGGGCCCGAGCCTTTCGAGCTGGAAATCTTTACCACCTGCGCCCCCGAGAAAAATACCCAGCTCATGGGTTTGTACGTGAGCCAGGGCACCTTCTTCACCCAATGCGAAGCCCAGGGTTTTCGGCGCATCACCTACTTTGTGGATCGCCCGGATGTGATGGCCAGCTACACGGTGATGCTGCGCGCCGACAAGGCGAAATACCCGGTGCTGCTGTCCAACGGCAACTTGGTCGAAGAAGGCGCCCTGCAAGGTCCGGGCAACGAGGGTCGCCATTTCGCCAAATGGGTCGATCCGCACAAGAAGCCGAGCTATTTGTTTGCGCTGGTGGCCGGCCAGCTGGTCTCGCGCGAGCAGCGCATCGTCTCGCGCGCCGGCAAAGAGCATTTGCTGCAGGTCTACGTGCGCGCGGGCGACATGGACAAGACAGAGCACGCGATGAATTCGCTGATCGCCAGCGTGATCTGGGACGAGGCGCGCTTTGGCCTGCCACTCGATCTGGAGCGCTTCATGATCGTGGCCACCGCCGACTTCAACATGGGCGCCATGGAGAACAAAGGCCTCAACATCTTCAACACCAAGTACGTGCTGGCCAACAGCGCCACCGCCACCGACACCGACTTCGCCAACATCGAGTCGGTGGTGGGCCACGAGTACTTCCACAACTGGACCGGCAACCGCGTCACCTGCCGCGACTGGTTTCAGCTCTCGCTCAAGGAAGGCCTCACCGTCTTTCGCGACCAGGAATTCAGCATGGACCTCTGCGCCGAGCCTTCGGCGCGCGCGGTCAAGCGCATTGAAGACGTGCGCGTGTTGCGCACCGCACAATTCCCCGAAGACGCCGGCCCCATGGCGCACCCGGTGCGGCCCGACAGTTACGCCGAAATCAACAATTTCTACACCGTCACCGTGTATGAAAAGGGCGCTGAACTGGTTCGCATGATGCAGACCCTGGTGGGCCGCACCGGCTTTGCCGCCGGCATGAAACTGTATTTCGAGCGCCACGACGGCCAAGCCGTCACCTGCGACGACTTCGCGCAAGCCATGGCCGACGCCAATCCCGCCAGCGCCCTCGCGCGGCACCTGCCGCAGTTCAAACGCTGGTACAGCCAGGCCGGCACACCCCGTGTGCAGGCACATGGTGAATACGACGCGGCCAACCGCAGCTTTCGGCTCACGCTGTCGCAACACTGCGCACCCACGCCAGGCCAACCGGAGAAGGCGCCGTTTGTGATCCCGGTCGCGCTCGGTTTGCTGGACGTGCAAGGCCGCGAGTTGCCCACGCAACTGGCCAGCGAGTCAGAGCCACAGACGGGCACCCGCCTGCTGGTGCTAAACGAATCCAGCACCTCGGTCGAATTCGTCAACCTCGACGCCGAGCCCGTGCCCTCGCTGCTGCGCGGCTTCTCCGCGCCGGTGGTGCTGGAAATCGAGCAAAGCGACGCCCACTGGCTGACCCTACTGGCACACGACACCGACCCATTCAACCGCTGGGAAGCCGGTCAGCGCCTGGCCCTGCAACGCGCCTTGGCCGCCATCCGCGACCCAGGGCCAGTGCCCAGCGAACCGCTGGACGCCGCCTTCCTGGACGCCATGCGCAGCGTGCTGCGCCACCCCACGCTGGACCCGGCCTTCAAGGAACTCGCCCTGACGCTGCCGAGCGAAACCTACATGGCCGAACAGCTCAACGAGGTGGACCCGCAGCGCGTGCATGCCGTGCGCGAAACCATGCGCGAGCAACTCGCGCAGGCCTTGCACGCCGACTGGGCCATCGCTTTTGACGCCAATCGCCACACCGGCGCCTACCAGCCCGACCCGGTGAGTACCGGTCGGCGCGCGCTGGCCGGCATGGCGCTCACCATGCTGTGCCTCGCGGCACGGTCAAGCGGCGATGCGGTGTGGCCGGGCAAAGCGCTGCAGCGCTTCAAAGAAGCCGGCAACATGACCGACCGCTTCAACGCACTGTCAGCGCTGGTGGTGAGCGGCAACCCCCTTGCACGAGACACGCTGGCCAGATTCCACACCATGTTCCAGCACGAAGCGCTGGTGCTCGACAAGTGGTTTGCGCTGCAGGCCGGGGCGCCCGACCGCGGCGGCCAGATCCTGCCCGCCGTGCGCCAGCTGATGGCTCACCCCGACTTCAGCCTCAAGAACCCCAACCGCGCGCGCAGCGTGATCTTCAGCTATTGCAACGCCAACCCTGGCGCCTTCCACCGGCAAGACGCCGCAGGCTACAAGTTCTGGAGCGAGCGCGTGACCGAGATTGACGGCTTCAACCCACAAGTGGCTGCGCGTTTGGCCCGCGCGCTGGACCGCTGGAAAAATCTGGCTGAGCCTTACCGCAGCGCGGCACGCGAAGCGATCGAGCGCGTCGCTGCCAAGCCGAGTTTGAGCAACGATCTGCGCGAGGTGGTGACCCGCGCGCTGGCCGACTGACCGAACCCTCGCTCCCAAGACCAACCCTTTTCTTTGTTGTTTCGGAATACGCCATGTCGACCAAAAAGATTTCTTTGACTCGCTACCTCGTCGAGCAACAGCGTGTCGACGGCCACATCCCCTCGCAGCTGCGCCTATTGCTCGAAGTCGTTGCGCGCGCTTGCAAAAGCATCAGCCAGGCGGTGAACAAGGGCGCGCTGGGCGGCGTGCTCGGCAGCGCCAACAGCGAAAACGTGCAGGGTGAGATCCAGAAAAAGCTCGACATCATTGCCAACGAGGTGCTGATCGAAGCCAACGAGTGGGGCGGCCACCTCGCGGCCATGGCCTCAGAGGAAATGGACGCGATCTACGTCGTGCCCAACCGCTACCCCAAGGGCGAGTATTTGCTGCTGTTCGACCCGCTGGATGGTTCGTCCAACATCGATGTCAATGTGAGCATCGGCACCATCTTCAGTGTGCTCAAGATGCCCGAGGGGGACAGCGGCGTGGACGAAGGCGACTTCCTACAGCCTGGCCGCCAGCAGGTCGCCGCCGGTTACTGCGTCTACGGCCCGCAGACCACGCTGGTGCTCACGGTGGGCGACGGCGTGGCCATGTTCACCCTCGACCGCGAGCAAGGCTCGTTCCTGCTCACGCAAGAGAACATCCGCATACCGGACGACACACAGGAATTCGCCATCAACATGAGCAACATGCGGCACTGGGACGAACCGGTGAAGCGCTATATCGACGAATGCCTGGCCGGGCGCGAAGGCCCGCGCGGCAAAGACTTCAACATGCGCTGGATCGCCAGCATGGTGGCCGACGTTCACCGCATCCTCACCCGCGGTGGCGTTTTTATGTATCCCTGGGACGCCCGCGAACCCAAGAAAGCAGGCAAGCTGCGCCTGATGTACGAAGCCAACCCCATGAGCTGGCTGATTGAGCAAGCCGGCGGTGCCGCCACTAACGGCCGCCAGCGCATTCTCGACATCCAACCCAGCGCACTGCACGAGCGCGTGAGCGTGGTCCTGGGTTCGAAAAACGAAGTCGAGCGGCTGACCAGCTACCACCCTGCGCTATAATTTCGGGTTACCAAGCCGGTGTAGCTCAGTCGGTAGAGCAGCTCATTCGTAATGAGAAGGTCGGGTGTTCGATTCATCTCTCCGGCACCATATAAATCAACGACAAAGCCCAGTTTCGATTGGGCTTTGTCACGTCTGGCTTTCTCATGTAGCCACCATGTAGCCATGCGGTACCGGGTTTTGTACCGTGTAGCCAGCATGTAGCCACCAGCACGTAGCGCCTGGGTTTGCCTCGCGCGCGCAACGAACAGCAGCGGCGGCCTGTTTCTGGCGCAAGTTGTGCGTGAGCGATAACGTCAAGCTGACAGACGGGTCAGGCGGCGAAACCGGCTACGCTTTGGAGGCTACCTGGGGTGGCAGTAGGGCAGCGGCATGTCGTGGTCAAGCCATTTCAGGCACGCCGATAGGCGGAAATGTCAGGTGGACTCAGCCTCGTAGTGACGCCGCTCATGCTCGACAGGCGAGCGATAGCGCAGCGTCGAATGCAGCCTGACAGGGTTGTAAAAATTGATGATGTAGTCGGCGATGTCGGCTTTGGCCTCCTCGTGGTTGGCATAGCCGTGTTATCCGATGCGCTCCATCTTCAGGTTCAGAAAGAACCGCTCCATGACTGCGTTGTCCCAGCAGGCCGTTGTGGGCCTGGCTGGCGTACTGACTGCCGCAGTCTGAATGCACAAGCAGCCCGGGCACAGGTTTGCGGTGCGCTGGGCCCCAGGTTCTGCCCCATGAGCAGGCACGGTCAAGCAGAGGGCCAGCGCACCCGCACATGCAAGCGAGACAGAAGATCCCAAAATCCCTGAGCCTTGCCCGAGCCTGTGGACCAGTTCGATCACTGGTGCATCGGGCGCATCAACTCTGGCTCTTGCCCAAGCGCGCACGCGCCCGGCTGCGCAGCGCTAGGTACATCACCAGACCCAGTAAGGCGGCGCTGGCGATGCCGAGTGCCATCAGCAACAGAGGATGGCGTGACAAGAACCATTGCATATACAGCAGCGGCGGCAACTTGCCGACGTGGTATGACTTTTCCGCCAACAGGCTGGTGACTTGGTCACCCCGCACTACGGTGACACTGCCTTGGATGGCAGCGAGACGCTCCGGGTCGAGCAGCGCATCAACGACCTGGACCAGGCCACCGGGCTGGTCGCTGGCGATCATCACGACACTGCGCCCGCTTTGCAGCGGCGACTCTATGCCGGCAATGACAGCGCCCTGGCCACTATTGCGAAAAACCACCTCTGTTCCACGCACCTGGGCATCATTGGCAGGCGCTTCACCCCACCAGGAAAAAGCGCGGTACATCAGGTCAGAAAACGTGAAGCGCTTGTTTTGATCGTCAAAACGCACAGGCAAACTGTCTGCCCAACGCTGCTGCAGCGGCTGGCGCTGGCTGGACCCCAAAACCAGGATATCTTTGTTCTCAAGCGCATCCACCTGGTCGGCACGTGCCACCGTCAGGGCAGCCGCTGGATAGCCTGTGATCCGGCCCATCACGCCTGCGAGATCGAGTAACACGCCATAGTCGCTGGCATCGGGCTGGTTGGGCATCACCACCGCAGTTTCAGACAGGTCGGCCATGCGGGTAAACGGGAATCCGTTGTTGGCAAAAACCGCCAGATCGGGCATAGCCAGAAAATGTGGAAAATTCGAAATGTCAACGGTCGAGTCGGGCTCGACGGTACCGCGTGCGTTATTCAGCACCACGTCTTTACAAGGGCCTTGCTTGACCAAGTCGTGAAAATAATGGAACTGTAGCTGGGTCTGGGCTGGCATTTTGAA
The DNA here is from genome assembly GCA_047636095.1 of Hydrogenophaga sp. Classification (GTDB taxonomy): domain Bacteria; phylum Pseudomonadota; class Gammaproteobacteria; order Burkholderiales; family Burkholderiaceae_C; genus Hydrogenophaga. The sequence continues at coordinate 5,453 of JBLIJY010000107.1, forward strand.
CAGCGGCACATGGAACTTTTCTTCTGACAGAGCCAGCTCGCCTGCGGGCAGCGCTTTGTCCACCGTGCGGCTCAGTACGTTGGCGCCCTCGTCGACCAGGGGGCGCAGCGGATACGCGCGCAAAAACTGCTCGTTGACGCTGATGTTCAGGCTGGAGCGGTTTTGCGCAGCCGGTACGCTGTAGCGGTACTTCAGGTTGACCGGCACGCCATTGTCTCGCCAACTGAACAAATCCGGTGGCAAACGCATGCCGATGCGGATCAGGTCGGGCGTGTAGCCCGAAACATTCAAGCTGCTTTTCTCGGCCAGTTCGCCAAACTGCACCGGACGGTTGCTGGGGAGCCAGTTGGGCGCGTCGTAGGGCTGGCGCGGTTTGAGAGGTGTGAATTCAACGATGTCGGCGCTGGCGCCTGTGAGGATGGCATTACCAAAGGCCAAAGCCGCTGCCACTTTTTTCAGCTCGGTGCCATCGCGTCCACGCAGCACCAACAGTTTGCCGTGTGGGTCGTTCGGGTTGGTCACCACCGACACATTGGACTCGGTGTACGCAGGCAGTGAAAGACCCGCTGGCGCCGCAGCGTTGCCCGCGAGCAACAGCAGCCCGTTGCCACGCTCGGGCAGCCGATTGACGCTGACAGGGAAACGAGCGGTGCGATAGTCTGCCAGCGAACCAAACCACGAAGAGAGGGTTGCAGCCGCTTCCAGCGTGGCGGCGTCGGGGGTTTGGGCAAATACCGTGGGCAACACCAGCGGGCGCACATCGCGCCGGTCAAAAAAGGGCTGCGGCAGGTACGCGAGATCGTTGTCTTTGATGACCGAGATGGTGGTCAGCTCCAGAACGCTGTCGTTGCTGATGGTGGCCCACAGGCTGGTGTGGGCGGGGTCTTCGCAGTCCAGCGTGTAGTGGCCGATCAGCTCCAGCTGCACGCGGTTGAACTCCGTGATCATGCGCGCAGGAATTTCAATGTTGCGTTGCAGGTTTTTGCCACCCTCCTCGGGTGAGACGGGGAGCGTATCGGCCAGTTGCTCATTGACGAGCACCTTGATGTGTGAGAGTCGGGGCAGTAGCGCGGGCGAATAAGCGTAGTTCAGTCGCAACCGAGCGCTGATCACGACGTCGCCGTTGAGCACGCTGAACGGAACGCTGGCCATGCCCTGAATGCCCTGCAACTTGATAGGAAAGAGCGTGCCGAGTTGGCGGAGCGTGATCTCGGTTTTGCGTGCGCCAGCAACAGCCGGAGCAACGCCTTGCACTTCGCTGGCACCCTTGGCGATCGGGGTGGTTGTTTGGGCCACGGTCGAGGTCGTCAGGCCCCAACCGAACAGCACCAGTGCTGCCACCGCAGTCAGGCAGCGCTGTGTTTGAGGTGCACGAGCAGGGCCCGGGGAAAGCATTTTTTTCATGTGATGGAAGATGACTTCTTAGACCTTTCGGCCAGGTGAACCCGCAGACTCTGAGCCATGTTGGTCGTCAGCTGACTGATACCACGGACACCCGTGCGCATCACATCACCCAAAGAGGTCAGCGGTTTGTCTCGGGTTTTTTGCCCCCAGAGGGACAGCCAAGCGTCGGCACGCGAGAAGGTGAGCGCAGAAAGCTCGGCCTGTTGGCGCAAGCTCAGGTTGTCGAACTGCAAGCCCAGGCGACCATCACCACTGAATGTAACCACAGCGGGGAAAGTCGCCTCTAAGTCCGAGCGCGACAACGACACTTCCACCTGAGAGCCGTGGCTGAGCAGCACGCTGGACGGCACGGTGAGACCCAGGCCATGTTGCGAAAAATCCTCAGTTTCACTGCGTATCGCCTTACCATCCGGCGTGTGCAAAATCGCAGGTAACACCGCCATCACGCGTGGCGTGATGCGAATCTGACGCGTTTCGCTGGCCACCGCCAAGCTGGCGCTGACCAGCACCAGGTTATAGATGGTCCACACCATATTGATGATCAGCGTCGGTATTTC
>JBLIJY010000108.1:0-7406 GCA_047636095.1 Hydrogenophaga sp.
CCTCGGGCATGAGCGCGGACAAACCCAGGCGCAGCGAGGACGCCGGGTTGTCCCCAGGGTCGGGGTTGTGCACCCACGTCAAAGGCAGGGGCGCGGGGGTCTCACGCAGCGTGCGCTGGATCGCCTCCGCGTGGTGGCCAAGCACCAGCACCGTCTGCATGGGGGCCAGGGCACGCACGGCGTGCAGCAGCCGCTGCAGCATGGTTTCGCCATCAACCGTGATCAGGCACTTGGCCAACCCGCCCATGCGCGAGCCAGCACCAGCGGCGAGCACCACGACCGCGAGCATTGCTCTCAGGACACCCGCCCAGCGCTGAAGCACACCGGTGCGTCGGTCTCCTCGCTGCGCGGCTGCAGCGCCTCTTTGGCTGGGCCGACCCGCATGGCGGGGGTGAGTGCCACCCCGTTTTTGATGGCGAGCACCTCGGCCATGATGCTGACCGCGATCTCCGGTGGCGTCTTGCTGCCGATGTACAGACCGATCGGCCCGCTCAGGCGCGCCAGGCTGGCTTCGGTCTGGCCGAAATGCTCGATCAGCCGCGCCTTGCGCGCCTCGTTGTTGCGCCGCGAACCGATGGCGCCGACGTAAAACGCCTCGGTCTCCAGCGCCTCGATCAGCGCCAGGTCGTCGAGCTTGGGGTCGTGGGTGAGGGCGATCACGCAGCTGCGCTTGTCCACCGCGAAGGCGCGCACCACGTCGTCTGGCATGCCGCTGTCGAGCTTCACGTTGTCCACGCGCCAGCTGCTGCGGTATTCCTCGCGTGGGTCGCAGACGGTCACGGCAAAGCCGCTGAACAGCGCCATGGTGGCGAGGTATTCGGTGAGCTGGCCGGTGCCGATCAGCAGCATGCGGTACTCGGGCCCGAAGCAGTTGCGCAGCCATTGCCCATCGTCTTGCAGGCTGCTGGGCCGTTCGCAGGCCAGCAGCCTGACCCGCCCCGTGGCGATCTCGGTACGGCGCTCGATCATGTGACCGGCCGCTAAAGACTGGACCAGCTCGGCGAGCAGCTCGGCGTCGGGGTTGAATTCGAGCAGCAGCTCCAGCGTGCCGCCACAAGGCAGCCCGAAGCGGTGGGCCTCGTCGGCGCTCACGCCATAGGTCACGCGCTCGGGCGGGCCGCTGGGGATTTCGTGCGTGATGCCTTCTGCTGGTGCAGAACCAGCGGCGGTGTTGGCGCGGCTGTAGCGGTAGATCAGATCGTCTTCGATGCAGCCGCCCGAGACCGATCCGACCACCGCCCCGCTTTCACACAAGGCCATGATGGAGCCCACTGGCCGTGGTGAGGAGCCCCAGGTGCGGACCACCGTGGCGAGCAGCGCTTTTTGTCCCTGTTCGCGCCACTGCAGCAAGCTGCGCAACACGGTGAGATCGAGGTTTTCCATGGCCATTTCCTTCCAGACCAGCCCGCATGGCATGGCCAAACAGTGGTGTCAGCGTGCGGCGAACCAGACGGCGGCTGCCACGGCAGTCGCTGCGGCCACCCAGACCCAGGCGGGGAGACCGCTGCTGGCCGCAACGGGCGTTGGAGCGGGCGCAGCCACGGCTGCTGCTGGGGCCGGATACAGGCGTTGCAGCTCGGCTTCGAAACGCTTGAAGAAGTCTTCGGCCAGGTTTTTAGCCACGCCATCGATCAGGCGCTGCCCCATCTGCGCGATCTTGCCGCCGACGCTGGAATGCACGGTGTAGTGCAATTCGCAGCCGCTGCCCACTGGTTTGAGTTCCACGGAAGACTGGCCTTTTCCAAAGCCGGCCACACCGCCCTGGGCATCGAAGTTGAGCTTGTAGCTGGTGGGTGCCACGATGTCGGTGAGCTGCACCTTGCCGGTGAAGCGGGCCGCCACCGGACCGATCTTGAGCGCGGTGGTGACTGCATAGGCGTTGTCGCCAGCGGGTTCAAACTTTTCGCAACCCGGTATGCAGACCTTGAGCACCTCGGCGTTGTTGAGCGCGTCCCAGGCCTGCTGCTGGCTGGCGGTGAGGGTGCGTTGTCCTTGCATGTCCATGATGGGGATCTCCGTCGAAAATTGAAGTGTCAGCGTTTCATCAACTGCGCCATGACCTGCGCCAGGTCTTCCAGGCGCGCGAGGTTGTGCACTGCGAGCATGCCATCGGCGTGCTGGTGCAGGCGCTGGGCACCGCTGGCCAGCGGCGCGTAGCCCTCGAAGCGCAGCAGCGGGTTGAGCCAGAGCAGCTGGCGGCAGTGGCGCTTGAGCCATTGCAGTTCGGCATCGAGCGCTGCAGGCTCACCGGTGTCCAGGCCGTCGCTGATCATCAGCACGACGGTGCGCCGCCCAACCAGACAGCGCGCATGGTGCTCGCGCAAACGGGCCAGCGAGGCGCCCAGACGCGTTCCGCCTGCGAAGTCAGCGATCTGCGCGTTGGCTGCTTCGAGCATGTGGTCGGTGTCGCGGTGGCGAAAGGCGGGCCGCAGGTCGGTCAGGTCGGTGCCGAAGGCGAATACCGCGCGCGGGCTTTGGCGGGTGGCGTTGTGCAAAAAGGCGAGCAGCAAGCGCGCGTAGCGCTCCATCGAGCCCGACACATCGACCAGCACCAGCAGCGGCAGCGGCTGGGGCCGGCGCTCGCGCTTGGGCACCCACAGCAGCTCGCCTTCAAAGCGGCGTGCTTGTTGCAAGGCCGCAGCCCAGTGCGGGCGCTGGCCTCGAAGCCCGGCGCGGGTGCGCCGCCCGGCCACCGGCGGCAGCGGCAGGGGCACGTCGCGCACCAGCTGCTCGATCAGTCGGTACTCGCTGGCGTTGAGGCCCGCGAAGTCGGCGTGGCGCAGGCGCTGGAGATGGCTCGCGGTCATAGCCGCGTCGAGCTTCACCTCGGATTCTTCACGTGGTGCCTGGGCTGGGGTGCGCACAACGGCCAGCGCTTCTTGCACCCGGGCTTTGCGGCTCGGCGCTTGGGCCTGGCGCACCTTAGGCAGCATTTGTGCCAGCAGCTGTTGTGTCAGATCGGGGTTGCGAAACAGGGCGTCAAACAGCTGGTCGAACACCTCGCCGTCCTGCTGTCGGCTCACCAGCACGGTGCGCAGGGCAGACCGAAGATCGTCTTTGCGCTCGATGCCCACCAAGCCCACCGCATCGATGGCGAGCGCCATGCGGCTGCTATCGACCGGCACACCTGCGCGCCGCAGCGCACGCGCCAAGCCCACGATGTTGTCTGGCAGCTTGCCGCTGCGCGCGTCACCAAGCTGCATGGCGGCTGCGCTAGGCCGCCTCGGGCTGCAGCAATTGGTCGATCAGCGGCAAGAGGGCCGCTACGTCTTCGCGTTGCTTGAACAGAATGCCTGCCGTGTCTTGCACCACCTCGGGGTCGAGCATGAGCGTGTTCAATGCCACCAGGGCCTTGGCCCATTCCACGCTTTCAGCGATGCCAGGGCTGCGCTGGAAGGCGTTGGCAAAGGGCAGCGAGCGCAGCCGCGAGACGAACTGAGTGACCTGCTCGGACAGCGCTGGCCCAGCCTGCGGCACGAGACTGCGCACGATGGCCAACTCGCGCTCGCGCTCGGGGTAGTCCATCCACTGGTACAGGCAGCGGCGTTTCACTGCGTCGTTCAGATCACGCGTGCGGTTGCTGGTGAGAATGGTGACCGGTGCCGCCTGCGCGCGGATCGTACCCAGCTCGGGAATGGTGACCTGGTACTCGCCCAGGTATTCGAGCAAGAAGGCCTCGAAGGGCTCGTCGGCCCGGTCCACCTCATCAATCAGCAGCACCGCGCCCGGCGCTGGCGCTTGCAGCGCTTGCAGCAAGGGGCGGCGGATCAGGTAACGCGCCTGGTACACCTCGCGCTCGATGTCTTCTGGCGTGTTTCGGTCTTGAACTGCCCGCATGTGCAGCAGCTGCGCGGTGTGGTTCCATTCGTACAGCGCCTCGCGCTGCTCCATACCGTCGTAGCACTGCAAGCGCAACAAGGGCCGGCCCAGGATCTTGGCGAGTGCTTTGGCCAGCTCGGTTTTGCCCACACCGGGCTCGCCTTCGAGCAGCAGCGGGCGTTGCAGCCGCATGGCCAGAAAGACCGAGGTGGCGAGTTGGCGCGGTGCGTGATAACCCACGCCTTGCAAGGCGTGGGTGATGCCGTCGATGGAGTCCAGGCCTGGGTGGTTGTCGAGCGCCTCAGCCATTGGCCTGCTGCACCGCTTTCTGGGCTTGCACCTTGATCAGCTGGGCGCGAAAAGCGGCGCTGGCGTGCAGGTCGCCATTGAGCTCGCTGGCATCGATGGCCACGCCTTCCACTGCTTCTGGGGTGAAGCTTTGGGACAGTGCGGCTTCCAGCCCTGCGTGGCGGAACACGCCGTTGCCCGCGCCGGTGATCGCCACGCGCACGCCTTGCGAGGTCTGCGCCAAAAACACGCCCACCAGCGCAAAGCGCGAAGCGGGTTGGCGAAACTTGGCGTAGGCCGCCTTCAGCGGCACCGGGAAGTGGATGGCGGTGATCAGCTCGCCGGGTTCCAGGGCGGTGGTGTACATGCCTTGGAAGAAGTCGTCGGCCGCGATCTGGCGCTGGTTGGTCTGCACCGTGGCGCCCAGCGCCAGCACTGCGCTGGGGTAGCAGGCGGCCGGGTCGTTGTTGGCCACCGAGCCGCCCAGCGTGCCCATGGCGCGCACCTGGCGGTCACCGATGTTGCCAGCCAGCGCGGCCAGTGCCGGGATCAGCTGCCTGACCTCGGCACTGTCGGCCACGGTTTCGTGCTTGGTCATGGCGCCGATGACCAGTGTGTTGCCGTCTTGTCTGATGCCGCTGAGCTCGGCGACACCGGCCAGGTCGATCAGGCTCTCGGGCTGGGCCAGGCGCTGTTTGAGCGCAGCGATCAGCGTTTGACCTCCAGCCAGGGCTTGACCGCCGCTGGCAATTTTGGCCAGCACATCGGCCAGGGAGGCGGGGCGTTCGTAGGCGAATGCATACATGGTTTTTCTCCTCAGGCTTTGGCGTTTTGGATCGCAGTCCAGACGCGGTTGGGGCTGGCTGGCATGTCCAGGTCTTTCACGCCCAAGGGCGCGAGCGCGTCCAGCACGGCGTTGATCACCGCCGGTGGCGAGCCGATGGCGCCGGCCTCGCCGCAGCCTTTGGTGCCCAGCGGGTTGGTGGTGCAGGGCGTGCACACGTGGCCGATGGTGAAGTTGGGGAAGTCGTCGGCGCGCGGCATGGCGTAGTCCATGAACGAGCCGGTGATCAGTTGCCCGGTTTCGCGGTCGTACACGCAGTGCTCCATCAGCGCCTGCCCGATGCCTTGCACCAGGCCGCCGTGCACCTGGCCTTCGACAATCATCGGGTTGATGATGACGCCGAAGTCGTCCACGGCGGTGAAGCGGTCGACTCGCACCACACCGGTGGCTGGGTCGATTTCTACTTCGCAGATGTAGGTGCCAGCTGGGAAGGTGAAGTTGGTTGGGTCGTAAAACGCGGTTTCGTTCAGGCCGGGCTCCAACTTGTCCAGCGGGTAGTTGTGGGGCACATAAGCGGTCAGTGCCACCTGGCCGAAGGTGACTTTCTTGTCGGTGCCTTTGACCGTGAATTCGCCACCGGCGAAGTCCACGTCGGCGTCGCTCGCCTCCATCAGGTGGGCCGCGATCTTTTTCGCCTTGGCCTCGATCTTGTCGAGCGCGCGCATGATGGCCGCGCCGCCCACCGAGATCGAGCGCGAACCGTAGGTGCCCATACCGAATGGCACACGTCCGGTGTCGCCGTGCACGATATCGACCTGGTCGGGTGTGAGGCCCAGGCGGGCGGCCACGACTTGGGCGAACGTGGTTTCATGGCCCTGGCCGTGGCTGTGCGAGCCGGTGAACACCGTCACGCTGCCGGTGGGGTGCACCCGCACCTCGCCGCATTCAAACAGACCAGCGCGCGCGCCCAGGGCGCCCGCCACATTGCTGGGTGCCAGACCGCAAGCCTCGATGTAGCTGGAATAGCCCACACCACGCAGCATCCCCTTGGCTTGCGACGCCGCTTTGCGTGTGGCCAGGCCTGCGATGTCGGCCAGTTCGTTGGCTTGATCGAGGCAGGCGTTGAAATCACCGCTGTCGTATTGCAACGCCACTGGGGTTTGGTAGGGAAACTCGGTGATGAAGTTGCGCCGGCGAATCTCGTCTTGTGACAAGCCCAGCTCCCAGGCCGCGCGGCTCACGATGCGTTCGAGCAGGTAGGTGGCTTCCGGGCGACCCGCACCACGGTAGGCGTCGACTGGCGAGGTGTTGGTGAACCACGAATCCACCTCCACATACACCTGCGGCGTCTTGTATTGGCCAGCCAGCAGCGTGGCGTACAGAATGGTCGGCACGGCGGTGGAGAAGGTGGACAGATAGGCGCCCAGGTTGGCGTCGGTGTGGACGCGAAAACCCAGGAATTTGCCGTCTTTGTCCATCGCCAGCTCAGCGTGGGTCACGTGGTCTCGGCCGTGGGCGTCGCACAAGAACGCCTCTGAACGGTCGCAATTCCATTTGATAGACCGGTTGAGCTTTTTGGAGGCCCAGGTCAGGCATACGTCTTCGGCGTAGAGGTAGATCTTGGCGCCGAAGCCACCGCCCACATCGGGTGCGATCACGCGCACCTTGTGCTCTGGCAGTCCCATCACAAAGGCGGTCAGCAGCAGGCGCTCAACGTGCGGGTTCTGGTTGGACACATACAGCGTGTAGTCGTCGCCTGCGCGGTTGTAGTGGGCGATGGCGGCACGTGGCTCCAGCGGATTGGGCGCCAGGCGGTTGTTGACCACATCGATCGTGGTGACGTGCGCCGCGTTGATGAAGGTTTTGTCAACCTCTGCCTTGTCGCCAATCGCCCACTTGTAGCAGTGGTTGTCGGCGGCGATGTCGTGCACGGTGGGCGCACCTGGGACTTGAGCGTCGCGCACATCGACGATCGCTGGCAAGGGCTCGTAATCCACCTCGACCATTTCGGCCGCGTTGCGCGCCTGCTCGTAGGTCTCAGCCACCACCATGGCTACGTGATCGCCCACGTAGCGCACCTTCTCGAAAGCGAGGATGGGGTGTGGTGGCTCCTTCATCGGCTCGCCGTTGGTGCTGGTGATCAGCCAGCCGCAGGGCAGGCCGTTGATCTTGGCATCGACGACGTCTTGGCCGTCGAGAATGCCAATCACGCCTGGCGCTTGAAGCGCTGCGGCTTTGTCAAGACTGCGGATCTTGGCGTGGGCGTGGGGCGAGCGCACAAAGTAGGCGAAGGCCATATTGGCCAGCACGATGTCGTCGGTGTACTGACCGGCACCGGTCAGAAAGCGGTAGTCTTCTTTGCGGCGGAGGGATTCCCCAATGTGGGGAAGGTTGGCGAAGTCGGATGCACCCATGGTCGTTTTCCTCAAACTTTCATAGCCGCTGCACCCTGCAGCACGGATTTCACGATGTTCTGGTAGCCCGTGCAGCGGCACAGGTTGCCCTCCAGCGCTTC
>JBLIJY010000109.1:0-7399 GCA_047636095.1 Hydrogenophaga sp.
CAGCGCGGTGTTGGTTTTGCGATCGGCGTTGACTCGCTGCACCGCTGGTCGCTCGCTCAGGCGCGCGAGGTAGTCGCGCACCGGCAGGTCGGCCAGGCAATCGCGGCCATAAATGATTTTGCTGGCGCTGCTCACCAGCGGCAGGTGCACCGCAGCGGCGCAGTCGGCCAGGGTGAACTGGTCGCCTGCGATGAAGGGCGAGAACTTCACCAGCTGCGCGAAGGCTGCGACGTTTTTCTCCAGTTGCTGGCCTGTTTTTTCCTTCGCGCTGTCGCTCACCTTGCCACCAAAAAAGGCTTCGGGGTACAGATTGCGCGCCACCAGTTCCAGATGCAGCTCGATGTAGCGCAGCAGCTCGCGCACCTTTGCTCTCTGAAACGCATCGGCTGGCATCAGAGGCGTGGCCGGAAACTGGTCTTCGATGTACTCGAGCATCACCGTGGACTCGCTGATCGCGCCGTGCTGCGTTTTCAAATAGGGCACCTTGCCCAGTGGGCTGGCCGCCCGGTCGGTCTCGCCGACCCAGGCCAGCTCTTCTTCAAATTCGACGCCCTTTTCCAGCAGCGCGAGTTTGACCTTGTTGTAGTAGTTGCTGGCTGCAAAGCCGCAGAGGGTGAGCATGGGTGATTCCTGGTGGGTGGTGTGGATGAAGCTGCAATGTTAGGCGCCGCCCGCTGGCGTTGCGGGTCGCCCATTTGACGCCGGCGTGCTCCTGGCGCGCTGATAGACTGTTTTCATACCGTGCCGCCTGCACCCTGGCGCACACCGATTTTGTTGCTTTCCTGTTGGAACTCCCATGAAAAAATGGCTCATCGCTTCCCTCCTCGGCCTGTCTGCCACCGCCTGGGCCCAGTCGACCACCGTCAAGGTGGAAGATGCCTGGGTGCGCGGCACCGTGGCCACCCAGAAGGCCACCGGCGCTTTCATGCGCCTGACCCCGAGCGCCAACGCACGCCTCGTCTCAGTGAGTTCCCCCGCTGCGGGCGTGGTGGAAATTCACGAGATGGCGATGGAGAACGACGTGATGAGGATGCGTCAAGTGCCAGGTTTGGATTTGAGCGCTGGCAAGGCCACCGAGCTCAAGCCCGGTGGTTACCACATGATGCTGATGGGGCTCAAGGCGCCGGTTGCGGGTGGCGGCACCGTGCCGCTCACGCTCACCTTTGAAGACGCGGCCCAACAGCGCTTCACGCAAGAGGTGCAGGCGCCGGTGCGTGCGCTTGGTTCGGGCACTGCGATGAAGCCGGGCATGGACCACAAACACTGAGGTCTGGCGCAACGTGCCTGCCGCCTTGGGTCCGTACCCAGTGGCTTCAGGAGGTCGCTGACACCACAGGGTGGCACACCACACCGGGTTTCGGCGGGCTGCTGGCACCACCACCGCGCGGGAAGGTGACCACGTGGTCCACCTCGGCGCGGATGCCGATCCACTCGCCCAGCGCGTGGTTGTGGTGCGAGGGCACATGCGTCATCAGCGTCTCGCCGCTGGCCAGGCGCAGCGTGTAGAGAAACTCCGAACCCCGAAACGCCTTGCGCACGATCTGCGCCTTCACCAGCGCGTGGTCGTCGTGCACGATGTCGTCGGCGCGCAGCAGCACGTCGCACAGCCCGGCCTCGTAGGCGCCAGGCAGCGGGCATTCGTCCATGTCTTGCAGTGCGCCCAGCGGCGTTTGTACCGTCACCTCGCCGTCGCTGCTCTGCCGGATTTGCGCTGGCGCAAAAACACCGTGGCCGATGAACTCGGCCACAAACCGCGTGGCTGGGCGGTGGTACAGCGCGTAGGCTTCGTCCCACTGGTGCAAATGGCCCTCGTGCATCACGCCGATCTGGTCGCCGATGGCAAACGCCTCTAACTGATCGTGGGTGACGAAGAGGGCGGTGGCGCCAGCAGCCTTCAGGATGGCGCGCACCTCATGTGCCAAGCGCTCGCGCAGGTCCACATCGAGGTTGGAAAACGGCTCGTCGAGCAGCAGCAGGCGCGGCTTGGGCGCCAGCGCGCGGGCCAGCGCCACGCGCTGCTGCTGGCCGCCTGAGAGCTCGTGCGGGTAGCGCGTTTGCAGCCCATCAAGCCCCACCAGTTTCAGCACCTCGGCCACGCGTTGCTCGCGCTCGCCGCGCGCCAGCTTGGCGATGCCAAAGGCTACGTTGCGGCCCACATCGAGATGCGGGAACAGCGCGTAGTCTTGAAACACCATGCCGATGCGCCGTTGCTCGGCGGGCAGGTGGCAGCGCGCATCGCTCACGCATTCGCCGTCCAGTGCAATGCTGCCAGCGCTGACCCGCTCCAGCCCGGCCACCGCGCGCAGCAGCGTGGTCTTGCCGCAACCTGAAGGGCCGATCAACACCCCGATGTCACCGGCGCGCAAACCGAGGGACACGCTGTCGACCGCCGCGCCGGTCTGGCCGGGGTAGTGCACGCTGAGTTGGGTAATGCTGAGGAACATGGTGATTTATTCTAGATGACTACAATTCTCATTTGTATTGTCATTGGCTCTGCCGCTCGGCACAGCGTCTCTTCTCCCTTCCCCTTGGATTGCTCACCCATGCTGCGCTGGCTGTCCCCTGTTTTGTTGCTGCTGTGCGCGCTGCTGCTGACGCTGCCGGTGCTCAGCATCGGGGCTTCTTGGTTGGCGTGGGACGCAGCGTCTCGCGATGTGCTGGGGCAGATGGCGCAAACCGTGCTGCCCGAGTACGCGCTCACCTCGCTGGTGCTGTGCGTGAGCGTGGCGGTCGGCGTGGGCCTGGTGGGCATGGGCACGGCCAGCGCGGTGACGCTGTTTGACTTCCCGGGCCGCCGGCTGTTTGAGTGGGCGCTGTTGCTGCCGCTGGCCATGCCGGCTTACGTGGTGGCCTACGCCTACACCGATTTTTTGCAGTTCAGCGGCCCGCTGCAAGTGGGCCTGCGCGAAACCTTCGGCTGGCAGGGCCGGGTGTTCCCTGAAATTCGCAACCTGCCGGGTGCGATCTGGGTGTTCACCTTCACGCTCTATCCCTACGTGTATTTGCTCGCGCGCACCGCGCTCACCGAGCGTGCCGCTCAGCTGATGGAAGCCGCCCGCTTGCTGGGTGCGCCGCTGGGCCGGCGCATCCGCGAGGTGGCGCTGCCGCTGGCGCGCCCCGCCGTTGCCGCCGGTGTGGCGCTGGCGCTGATGGAAACCCTGGCCGACTACGGCGTGGTCAGCTATTTCGGCATCCAGAGTTTCACCGCCGGCATCTACAAAGCCTGGCTGGCGATGGACAACCGGCTGGCCGCAGCGCAGCTGGCCACCATGCTGCTGGCCACCGTGGCGCTGCTGCTGTGGCTGGAGCACCGCTCTCAGCGGCGCCTGCGCTTTGCCACGCTGCGTGGCGGTCGGGGTGGCAGCAATGAGGCACAGCCGGTGCGGCTGCACGGTGGCCGTGCTGCGCTGGCGGTGACGGTGTGCGCGCTGCCGGTGCTGTTCGGTTTTGTGTTGCCGGCGCTGTTCATGTTGCGCCCGCTGATTGGCGGCTGGGACGAGCTGCCCTGGACGCTGTTTGTGCAGTGGTCGCGCAACAGCGTGTCGCTGGCTGGCCTGAGCGCGGTGCTGGCCACCGCGCTGGCGCTGGCACTGGCGTTTGCGCTGCGCGCGCGACCGAGCTGGGCCACGCGGGCGGCGGTGCAACTCACTGGCCTGGGCTATGCGGTGCCGGGCGCGGTGATCGTGGTCGGGCTGCTGTTGCCGGTCGGATGGATCCAATCGGTCTGGCCTGATGCCGGTGTCGGCTACCTCATCACCGCCACCGCGCTGGGCATTGTCTGGGCCTATCTGGTGCGTTTCACCGCTGTGGCACTGCAAAGTGTGCAAGCGGGTTACGCGCGCATGCCCGCCAGCCTGGACGATTCGGCCCGCATGCTGGGCAGCACCGGGTTTGCGCTGGCCTGGCGGGTGCACGCGCCGCTGCTCAAGCGCGCCACCATCGCCGGCGCGCTGCTGGTGTTTGTGGACGTGATGAAAGAGCTGCCGGCCACGCTGGTGCTGCGCCCCTTCAACAGCGACACCCTGGCGGTGATGACTTACCAGCTGGCGCGCGACGAGCGCCTGGGCGAAGCTGCGCTGCCCGCGCTGACGCTGGTGCTGGTGGGCCTGCTGCCGGTCATTCTGTTGAGCCGCACGCTGAGCCGCCGTTAGGCACTGGTGTATTCGACGCGGTGACATGGTGTGCCGCCGCTTCAGCGGCGTGTTATGTGCTTACTATGCACCCATGAGTTCTTCAGTGCGTTTTTTTGTTCACCCTCTTCGTTCGCAGCCGCTGCGCGCAGTCACCGCAGCGGCGCTGCTGCTGGTTGCTCTGATCACAGGCAAAGCGGCACACGCGCAGGCGCCAGCCGAGCTGCCTAGCTTTGCCGAACTGCAAGCCGCAGGCGCCACGGTGGGCGAGATCCGCGTGCTGCCTCAGCCCATCTTCGACACCAACGACCCAGCCGAGAATTACGCGCTGTTTCGCCTAGCCAACCGCTTGCACATCCCTACCCAAGAAAGCGTGATCCGCCGCGCGCTCCTGTTCCAGACGGGTGAGCCGGTGTCTGTGCGCCTGATCGAGGAAACCGAGCGTCTGCTGCGCAGCAACCGCTACCTCTTCGACGTGTCACTGCGGCCCGTGGCCGTGCGAGACGGCGTGGTCGACATCGAGGTGGTCACGCGCGACACCTGGTCGCTCAGCGTGGGCGCTGGCGTGGGCACCAGCGGCGGGGAGAGCTCCAGCAGCGTGGAGTTCAGCGAGTACAACCTGTTTGGCACTGGCACCACGCTGGGCTTCAAACGCAGCAACGACGTGGACCGCTCCAGCACCGAGCTGGAATACGCCAACAACCGCGTCTTCGGCACCTGGGCCTCGGTGGCGGCCAGCCACGCCAGCAACAGCGACGGATCGCGCAGCGCGGTCTCGGTGGTGCGGCCTTTCTATGCGCTGGATGCCCGCTGGAGCGTCGGCTTTCGCGCCTCGTCAGACGACCGCATCGACCCGCTGTACCAAGCCGGTGAAATCGCCAGACAGTACCGTGCGACGCAGTCGCAGGCCGAGGTGTTCGGCGGTTGGTCCGACGGTTTGATGGACGGCTGGGTGCGGCGCCACACCCTGGGCTGGAGCGCCAGCCGCGTGAGCTACGCCGCCGAGCCCGGACTGGTGGCGCCAGCACTGCTGCCTGATAACCGCCGCCGCGTGGGCCCGTACTGGCGCTACGACCTCATCGAAGACCGGGTGGAGCGTGAGCTCAACCGCAACCTAGTCGGACGGCCCGAGTTTTTTCAGCTCGGTTTGTTCGCCAGCTTGCAGGTGAACTGGGACGGCCACGCTGTCGGCTCAGACCGCGATGCGCTGCGTGTCAGCGCGTCGACCAGCCGCGGCTTTGCGCCCCGGCCCGGTGACACGCTGATTGCCCGTGCCGCCTGGAGCGGTGAGTTTTTGCAGGGCGGCGCCGGCAGTCAGTTCCTGAGTGCCGGCGCACAGTACTACCGGCCGCAGACCCGCTACCGGTTGTTCTACGCCTCGGCCGAGGCCAGCTGGATCGTTCGCCCCGGCCCAACCGACCAGCTGGTGCTCGGTGGCGACAGCGGCCTGCGCGGCTACCCGCTGCGCTATCAGAGCGGCACCCGGCGCGTGCTGCTCACCGCCGAGCAGCGCTTCTACACCGACGTCTACCTGTGGCGCCTGTTTCGCTTGGGCGGCGCGGCCTTTGTGGATGTGGGCCGCGCCTGGGGTGGCGTGTTGCCCAACACCGACAACCCCGGCTGGCTGAGCGACGTGGGGCTGGGTCTGCGCATCGTGAGCGAGCGCTCGTCTTTTGGCACCGTGGTGCACATCGACATGGCCATGCCGCTGAACCGCGCGGGCGACATCAGCAAGGCGCAATTTCAGGTCAAAGCCAAGCGCAGCTTCTGAGCGGTGGGCCGGCCCGCTAGCATCGGCCTGTCTTTCATCCCGTTCATCGTCCCTGCGCTCCGTGCTGGGCGCGGAGACCCACCATCAGCTCATCTGCCGCTCAAACGCCTACCCGTCAGCCGCTCGCTCCTCAACCGTCCCGCGCCTCGCTGCGCGACATCACTCTGGCCCACGCGATCCGCCTGATGGAAGAGGCCGGCGCCCTTGACGACGCCAGCGAGATGGCACAGGCCCACGCCCGCCACCACATCGCGCAAGACCGCATTCTTGAGCGCGCGCGGTTGCTGGCGCGCCGCCTGGGCCTGCAGGCCGACTGGGAACGGCTGCACACGGGGTTGTGGATCGCGGGCGGTCTGTTGCTGGTGCTGGCCTATCTGCTGGCCGGGGGTTTGCTCACCCGGGTGCTGGGCAGCGGGCAAACGGTGAACGCCGCGTTCGCGTTTGTCGCCATGCTGGGTGTTCCGTTGCTGGCGCTGCTGGTCTGGGTGCTGTGGGCGCTGGCCTCGGCCTCCTCGCGTGGGGCGTCGGCGCCCTGGTCGCTGGGGCAAGGCGTGCTTTCGCTGGCCGCGCGCATCCCGGGGCTGCGCGGGCCGCACACGCTGACCTTGCTGCGCGCTGCCAACGCCATGCTGCGCGAGCAGCGGCTGGGCCTGTGGGTGTTCGGCGCCATCAGCCACGCGCTGTGGGCGCTGGCCTTGGGTCTGGTGCTGGTCACGCTGCTGCTGTTGTTTTCGTTCCAGGCTTTCCAGTTGACTTGGGAAACCACCATTCTCAATGCGCGCTTTTTCGAGCGCTTTCTGGCTGTCACTGGCTGGCTGCCGGGCCAGCTGGGGTTCCCGGTGCCAGCGCAGGCGCTGGTCCACGCGCCGCCCAGCGCCTCGGGCTCGCAGGCCATTGCCTGGTGGCTGCTGGCCAGCGCGCTGCTCTACGGCCTGTTGCCCCGCGTGGTGGCGCTGCTGGTCTGCCTCGCGGTGTGGCGCCAGCGCGCCAACCGCCTCGCGCTGGACACCCGCGATCCCCATTTCCACCGTCTGGTCGCGCGTTTTGCCGCGATGGCCCCGGCCCCGGTGGTCGATGCTGAACACGCCGCGCCACGCCCAGTAGGCCCAGGTTTTCGCGCCCGGGCGCCGGGGCAGGACGCGCGCACCGTGCTCATTGGTTTCGAGCTGCCCGACGAGCTGGCGCGTCTGCCCGCCGATTTGCTGGCCCTGGCCGACCACGCGCACACCATTCGCGGCAGCATGACCGAGCGCCTGGCCTTGCTGGGCGCGCTGGCGGCCGAGCCCGGTGCTGATGCGCTGGTGCTGTGCTGCGCCGCCGCCAGCCCAGACCGGGGCGCCGAGCGTTTTCTGCGCCAGATCGGCGAGCAGACCGCGAGCTGCGCGTTGCTGCCCTTGGTCCTCGATGCAGCCGGCACCGACAACAAACCCCAGCGCTGGGCCGACTGGCTCTCGGCCAGCGGGCTGCCCAGTGTCACCTTCTGCGCCACCCTCGAGGA
>JBLIJY010000110.1:0-7382 GCA_047636095.1 Hydrogenophaga sp.
AGATGAGGCCAACCGATGCAAGCCTCGCGAAGGTCGCAGGTTCGTTGAAGTACAGCATACCCAGAATCACCGTCCCCATAGCGCCGATGCCGGTCCAGACGGCGTAAGCTGTGCCAACAGGCAAAGAGTGCGCATCGAGGCTCTGAGCCCGGACTCGACCATCATCAAGGTCCATCCAGACGGCATAGGGGCGCTGAAAAAACGGCCGGCAGGCCATCGGCAAAAGCCATGGCGGCTGGACGACCAAGCTTCATTTGGTTGCCACAGATGATCGCAACGTCATCACCTGGAGTTTGATGCCGGGCCAGGCGGGGGATGCGCCCGGGGGCCGACAGCTGATCGAGGCGATGGGCCGCCAGGATGCAGGCGAAGTCGCCCTTTTGATGGACAAGCGCCTATGAGGGCGATGCCACGCGCGAATTGGCCCGCGAAATGGGTTTCGTGCCGGCCGGTGCTGCCCAGCCCGAAGCGGCGCGAGCCGTGGGCGCTGGACAAGGCGCTGTACCGTCGGCGCAATGAGGTCGAGCGCCTGTTTCGCCGTCTCAAGGCTTGGCGCCGCGTGTTCACGCGCTATGACAAGACCGATGTCATGTTCGCAGCATTCATCACAGTCGTTTTGACCGCCGAAGCTTTGCGATAGCGTGAACACGCCCTAGGGGTGCCCCTGCGCGAGGTGGGGGCTGCGCTGGCCCACTCGGCCAGACAGCTGGTGCCGGTCACGCTGGCTCTGCTGGCCATGCTGGTGCGGTCCCGGCTGATGCTGCACGCCGGGTTCATCGGTCGCCTGGAGCAGGCAGCGGTGCAGCTGGTCGGTCCGGCATGGCCGTGGGTGGCTCCCGCCGTCGGTGACCTGGGCAGCTTTGTCACCGGGTCGGCCACAGCCTCGAACGTGTTGTTCACCTCGCTGCAGGCGCAGACAGCGCAGGCCTTGGCGTTGCCGGTGACGGCGATTGTGGCGGCCCAGGGTTTTGGTGCTGCGGTGGGCAACATCGTGTGCCCGCACAACATCGTCGCCGGCGCCGCCACGGTGGGCCTGGCCGGCCGCGAGAGCGAGATCATGCAGCGCATGCTGCTGCCCTGCGCGATCTACCTGGCGCTGGGCGGCGCTGTGCTCAGCGGTCTGCTGTGGAGCGGTTTTCTGGCCTGAGACCGAGATCGGTTTGCAGCGTCACCGACCCATTTACCTCCTGGGACTGGAACGAAACGCAGCACGCCGCAGCGCGCTGATGTCAACCCGAGCCATCTGACTCAGGCGAGCGCTCTCAAGGCCGCCTGCGCAATGCTTGTGGCATCGACCTGGAAGAAAGCACGCAACGCGGCTCGCGTGTCGCTGCGGCCAAAGCCGTCGGTGCCCAGGGTGTGAAAGCGCCGGCCTTCGGGCACAAAGGCGCGCACGCTCTCAGGCACGGTGCGCACGTAGTCGGTCGCGGCGATCAGCGGGCCCGCACTGGCGAGCAGCAGGCGTGTGAGGTGCGAATCCTCGCCATGCGCCACGCCGTCGCGTGCGAGTTCGCTCCAGCTGGTGATGCTAAAGACATCCACGCCGACGCCTTCTGCCGCGAGCTGCTCAGCGGCCTTGAGCACTTCGGTGAAGATCGCGCCCGAGCCGAGCAGGGTGACGCGCTGCCTGCCGTCTTCGGGCCCGAAGCGACCGAATCGGTAGCCGCCTTTGAGCACTCCCTCGGCCGCACCCGCTGGCAAATCGGGCTGCGCGTAGCTTTCGTTCATGAGCGTGACGTAATAGAACACGTCTTGCTGCTCGACCAGCATCTCGCGCATGCCAGCATCGACGATCACCGCGAGCTCACTCGCGAACGCTGGGTCGTAGGCCTTGCAGTTGGGAATGGTCGCGGCCACCAGGTGGCTGGTGCCGTCCTGGTGTTGCAGGCCTTCGCCGCTCAGCGTGGTGCGGCCTGACGTGGCACCCAGTAAGAAGCCGCGTGAGCGCTGGTCGGCTGCAGCCCAGATCGCATCGCCCACGCGCTGAAACCCGAACATGGAGTAATAGATGTAGAACGGCAGCATGGCCAGGCCATGCACGCTGTAGCTGGTGGCCGCCGCCGTCCAGCTCGCCAGCGCACCCGCTTCGCTGATGCCCTCTTCCAGGATTTGTCCATCCAGTGCTTCGCGGTAGCTCAGTACCGAGCCAATGTCTTCCGGCGCGTAACGCTGGCCCACGCTGCTGTAGATACCGACCTGCTTGAACAGATTGGCCATGCCGAAGGTGCGCGCCTCATCGGCCACGATGGGCACGATGCGCGAGCCCAGCTGTGCGTCTTTGAGGAGGCCGCCGAGCATGCGCACGAAGGCCATGGTAGTGCTCATCTCCTTGCCGTTGGCCTTGAGCGCAAACGTGGCGTAGGCGTCGATCGCGGGCACGGGCACCACGTCGCAGGTGGTTTCGCGGCGCGGCATGGCGCCGCCCAGTCGTTCGCGGTGTTCGCGCAGATAGCGCATCTCGGCGCTGTCGTCGGCAGGTTTGAAAAAGTTGAGGCCAATGGCCTGTTCGTCGGTCAGTGGCAGGTTGAAGCGGTTGCGAAATTCGATCAGGTCGGCGCCATCGAACTTCTTCTGACTGTGGGTGGTCATCTTGCCCTGGCCTGCGTTGCCCATACCGTAACCTTTCTTGGTCTGCGCCAGGATCACAGTGGGCTGACCGGTGTGGGCAGCGGCAGCGGCGTAGGCGGCGAATATTTTGACCAGGTCGTGACCACCGCGCTTCAAGCGGTCGATCTGCTCGTCCGTCATGCCCTGCGCCAGCGCCGCCAGTTCGGGGTTCTGGCCAAAGAAGGTATCGCGGTTGAAGCGGCCGTCCTTGGCGGCGAAGGTCTGCATCTGGCCGTCGACCGTCCCGGCGAAGGCGCGCACCAGCGCCCCGGTGGTGTCGCGCGCGAACAAGCCGTCCCAGTCGCTGCCCCACACGAGTTTGATCACATTCCAGCCGGCACCAGCAAAGAGCTTTTCCAGCTCGTCAATGATGCGGCCGTTGCCGCGCACCGGACCGTCCAGGCGCTGCAGGTTGCAGTTGACCACCCACACCAGGTTGTCCAGTTTTTCGCGCGCAGCCAGCGTGAGCGCGCACATGCTCTCGGGCTCGTCCATCTCACCGTCGCCAAACACGCCCCACACTTTGCGACCTTCGCAGTTCTGCAAGTTGCGGTGTGTGAGGTAACGCATGAAGCGTGCGTGGTAGATTGAGCTGATCGGGCCGATGCCCATGGAGCCGGTGGGAAACTGCCAGAAGTCGGGCATCAGCCATGGGTGCGGGTAGCTGGAGAGGCCGCGCGCGCCGCTGTTGGGTGCGGTGATTTCCTGGCGGTAGTGCAGCAGGTCGGCCTCGCTCAGGCGTCCTTCCAGGAAGGCGCGGGCGTACACGCCGGGGGCGCTGTGCGGCTGGAAGAACACGAGGTCGCCACCGTGCTGCTCGCTGCGGGCATGGAAAAAGTGGTTGAAGCCGGTTTCGAACAGGTCGGCCGCACTGGCGTAGCTGGCGATGTGGCCGCCGAGTTCCCCATACGCCTGGTTGGCGCGCACCACCATGGCCAGCGCGTTCCAGCGCATCAGCGAAGCCAGGCGCTCTTCCACCGCGAGGTCGCCGGGGAAGGTCAGCTGATCTTCGACTGCGATGGTGTTGATGTAGGGCGTGTTCAGTTCGGGTTGCCAGCCGATTCGCTTTTGGCGTGCCAGGTGCGCAAGCTCGTCAAGGATCTGCCGGGCGCGCACCGGGCCCTGGCTGGCCACCAGCGAGAGAAAAGCCTCGTGCCATTCCTGTGTTTCGTTCGGATCCGGGTCGACCTGTGAGGTCACGATCCATTGCAGTTGCTCCGATACGCCGTTCATGATTTTTTCCTGCGGATAAATGCTGTGAATGTAGCGGGTTCGCGCACCTGAGACAGGCGGTCTGATCCTGCAGTGCGTTGCCAGACGCTGCTGCTGGGATGGCCTGCGCGAAGCCGAACCTATCGAAATGGACCAGCTCTGTGGCTTGCGCCTGCGCCTGATCCCTCAGCGTCTGGAGTTCCTCCCGACCGCTCAGGTCGCAGTCTTCAATTGAGTTGCAATTACAACGTGAGAGTGATGTAATTGCATCATGCACAACCTTGTCTCCACCCCTTCTGCTACCACACGCCGTTCTGTCAGCACGACCAGCAGCCCTCTGCTGATGCTGGGGCTGCGCAGCTTTCAGGATGTACCGATCCATGGGCATCAGCTCATTCGCCAAGGACTTTCCAGTCGGATCATTGAGCCAGTAAGCCAGTACCTAGGGCTGGGCAAGGGCGTCTTGGCGCAGTACATGGACCTGGACCGAGGAACGGCCACCAGACTCACCGCCAAAGGTCAGGATTTGCCACCTCATGCTGCAGAGTCGCTGCTGCGCCTGGTGGAGATTCACGACATGGCCGCTGACGTCTTTGCAACACAGGCCGATGCATCTGCCTGGCTGCGAACCCCGCACCCGCTGCTGGACAACGAAATGCCGCTAGACGCGATCAAGACTTCGTATGGCGCACAACTCGTCAAGAATCTGCTGATGTCCACCAAGTACGGTGGCGCCGCTTGAGCCTGATCAGCGTCTGGCGCATTGGATACTGCCAGATGCCTTTACCCGACAGCGCCGATATCCTCATGAGCCAAGGTTTGGGCTCCACCTTCTTTGATGGCCGCTGGCACACCAAGACTGGCAGGCAGATCGTTTACACGGGTTCGAGCCGTGCGTTGTGCCAGCTTGAGAAGCGGGTTCATACGGGCGGTCTGGCTGTCAAAGATCAGATCCTCATGCGCTTTGACCTACCACCGGATGCACTGCTGATCGACGCAATTGATTTGGGGCTGGACGTTCATTGGGCGAATGATCTCGCACTGACCCGGTCCTTGGGCGACAAATGGTTGCAGCAAGCGTCCAGCCTGGGAATGTGGGTGCCGTCCTTCGTCGAACCCCTGGAAAAAAATCTGCTGCTCAACCCTGTGCACCCGCACTACCCGAGTATTCAGTTGACGGTTGAGCGCAATCCGTTTGAATTTGATCCGCGACTGACCTGATGCTTGGGTTGCAGACTGACAGACCGAAGCTTACAACTGGCCACCGCAAAGTACCTGCCGCGTCAGATGCCGTCTCGCTTCTGCGCAGGATAACTTGACCAACCTTGGCACTCTTTCGCAGTTCTGATGGGAAGGCGGCTGCGATATAAAAGATCACGCTGCGGCGAAAGTGGCCTCCATTTCGCGGCGGAACTTTACCGCTGTGGCGTTGGCGTCGAAGGCCACATCGGACCAGCACACGGACTCACCCGCCTTGACCGGCTTGAGCAATTTGACCCCATGGGCCAAGCCTAGCGGCAACCCGCCAGCGGCCAGTGACTCCTGCGCGGGCAGCAACTTGCCATACACGGTGTAGCCGCCTTCGCCATCGAGTATTTCACCCGCCTTCAGGTCGCGCTTGGCCGTGGCCACCACATCGCCCTGCCAGCACAGCGGCGCACCGGTGGCCTCGCCCCGCACACCGATGGACGCCACGGTGATTCCCAGCTCCAAACCGATGAGGTGGAACGGCTTGTACATGCTGGAGTAATTGCCACTCGGGTCGGTCACGAGCCCGTACTCCTTGAAGCAGCGCGCCACGTAGTCGCTGTCTGCTGCAAACGTCACGTACACACCCCAGCGCAGATCGCGAAACACCGGGCGGGTATCGCGCTCCACGCTGGAGATCACCTCCACCTGCCCTCGCTGATCCAGAATGCCGCCATGCTCGCGCGGCTTGAGGATGCGCGCAAGGTCATCCACACCGACCGCTGGAAACTTCAGTCCGCGGGGCGCGCTCAGGCCAGTGGCATTGGCCACAGCAGCCATCTCGATGGCGCTCTTGGTGCCGTCCAGAAAGCTGTTGAACATTTGGGCGTTCATGCCACCGAGGGCGGCTGCCTCGGGGGTCAGGCCATAGTGGTTCCACACCGTATCTGGCGTGCTCTCGTGATAGGAGGGGAGGTACTTTGTGCCCTTGCCGGCAGCCACCACGGAAAAACCCGCCGCGCGTGCCCAATCCACCATCTCGCAAATCAGGGCGGGTTGATCGCCATAAGCCAGTGAATAAATGATGCCCGCCTCGTCGGCCTTGCGTTTTAGCAATGGACCGGCCAGAGCGTCGGCCTCCACGTTGACCATGACAATGTGCTTCCTGTGTTCGCAGCAGGCCAGAACATGCTCAATGCCGACAGTCGGGTTGCCCGTTGCATCGATCACGATATCCACATAGGGCGAAGCAATCAGGGCCATGTTGTCATCGATGATCGCTGTGTTGCCAAGCCGGGCGGCCTGTTCCAGCGACGGCGCGCCATAGGCCTCGTCTTTCCAGCCTACATTCTTCAGCGCTGCGCGCGCCCGGGCAGGCGACAGATCGGCAATACCCACCAGGTGAATACCAGGCGTTCTCGGTATCTGCGAAAGGTACATGGAGCCGAACTTGCCGGCTCCTATCATGCCCACACGGAGCGGTTGACCCAAAGAAGCGCGCTGCAGGAGTTTGGAGTGCAAATTCATCGCCACATTATCGGCTTGAAACGGATACCCAGTGATCGGCGCGCGTCGAGTCATGAAACGGCAAGCGCGGTGTGCCGGCGAGGTCATACGTCCCAAGTGTTGTGGAGAAAGACCAGATAAGTCAGACCAAACAAGTTTTCCATCTCAGAACTCCATCTTGAACTGCGTTCCGAAGTTGGCAAACACGTGGGCCACAGCCTGCTCAAGCTCTTCCTTGCTGCGCCGCTTGAGCGCCAGCCAATGATGCTTCATCAGCCGCCACATCACCTCGATGCGGTTGAGTTCAGGACGGCTTTGTTGCACAAAGCGGGCTCCCTGGGCTGGTAGCCTCGGAGCATGACCGTACCCAAGGGCGCCAAGACACGCTACAAGACCACCAACTGGACCGCGCTCAAAGCCAGGGGGTCGTTGACGATCTGGCTGGACAAAGACATGCAGTGGTACGCGCCGGCAAGCGAGGACGCCAGAGGGTCTTCTCCGACGCCGCCATCCAGTTTTGCTTGAGTATCAAGTGCCTGTTCAACTTGGCCCTGCGTCAAAGTCTGGGCTTGGTTGAGAGCGTGTTGCGCCTGGCGGGCTTGGACTGGAGCGTGCCCGACTTCAGCACCGTGTGCCGTCGCCAGAAGGCGCTGCGGGTACAACTGCCCTACCGGGCCAGCACCACCGCGCTGGATCTGCTGGTCGACAGCACCGGGATCAAGTTCTTGGGCGAGGGCGAGTGGAAACGCAAAAAGCATGGCGCCGAGTTCCGGCAGCAGTGGCACAAGGTGCACCTGGGGATTGACGCCCACACACTGGAGATTCGAGCCATCGAAGTGACCGACAACAGCGTGGAGGACGGCGCAGGT
>JBLIJY010000111.1:0-7290 GCA_047636095.1 Hydrogenophaga sp.
AATGAACAACTCCCCATGGCTCTGACTTCCGTCCCCCTGACCACGCTGCCCGCCGACCTGCGCTTCGCTTTCATCGAAGCCTCCTGGCATGCCGACATCGTCCACCAAGCCCGCGATGCGTTTTTCACCACCATGGCCGAGGCTGGTGTCGACGCCGAGCGGATCGATCTGTTCGATGTGGCGGGCGCTTTTGAGATCCCGCTGCATGCGCAGTACCTGGCGCGATCGGGTCGCTACGCGGCCATCATCGGCAGCGCGCTGGTGGCCGACGACGGCATCTACCGCCACGACATAGTCTCCACCACCGTGGTCCGCGCGCTGATGCAGGTGCAGCTGGAGACCGGCGTGCCGGTAATTTCGGCCGTGCTCACGCCCCACCACTTCCACGAGCACGCGGAGCACCGCAAGTACTTTCTTAAAAACTTCGCGGTCAAGGGCACCGAGGCCGCAATGGCCTGCTTGCAAACCGTGGCGGGGCTGCGCTCGCTGGCCCCCTCAGCGCCGTGCTGAAGACGCGTCCGGTGGCCCCTGGCTTGTGGCTTTCCGTTTCGCGGCGTTGGGTGGTGGCGCCGTGTTTCGCACTGCTGCTGTGCGCAGCAGCAGTGCCGCTTGCCGCATCGGCTCGGGACAAGCCCGCGCCTCGGGTCTACGAGGCGCGGGTCACCCGCGTGATCGATGGCGACACGGTCTGGGTCC
Source organism: Hydrogenophaga sp. (assembly GCA_047636095.1). Lineage (GTDB taxonomy): Bacteria > Pseudomonadota > Gammaproteobacteria > Burkholderiales > Burkholderiaceae_C > Hydrogenophaga. The sequence goes on from JBLIJY010000111.1 coordinate 697, forward strand.
AACCGCTCTCAGGCGGACGCTATCGCAAGCTGAGGCTGGATGGGCTGGACGCGCCGGAGATTTGTCAGGGCGGCGGCACCGGTTCGCGCGACGCGCTGGAGCGGCGGGTGCTCAAGCAGAAGGTCACCGTGACCGAATACCAGCGCGACACCTACGGACGCGGTCTGGCCAAGTTGCAGCACAGGGGCGAAGACGTGGGTGGCTGGCTGGTGGCCGAAGGGCAGGCCTGGTCGTCCCGCTGGCGCGGCAGTCTTGGCCCGTACCAAGCGCAGGAGGCGTTGGCCCGTGCGCAGCGCCGTGGCGTATTTGCCCGAGCCAACGCGGAGCTTCCGCGCGCCTTCCGCCAGCGCCACGGTCCTTGCGAGCGGTATTAATCGGGCTGGCGACAGCGCTGTCCGCAGACGGTGCACTGTGCGTTGGCGCTCAGACCGATGCGGGTCATCACCATGTCGCGCGCATCGACCATCAGCAATTGCCCAATCAAACGCGAGCCCAATCCCGTGAGCAGTTTGAGTGCTTCGGCCGCTTGCAAAGTACCCACGATGCCCACCAGCGGCGCAAACACACCCAGCGTGGCGCAGCGCGTCTCTTCAACGCCCGAGTCCTCTGGGAACACACAGGCGTAGCAGGGGCTGGCGGGGTCGCGCGTGTCGTACACGCTCACTTGGCCGTCCATGCGGATCGCTGCACCTGAGACCAGCGGTTTTCCATGGACCACACAGGCGCGGTTGATGGCGTGGCGGGTGGCGAAGTTGTCGGTGCAGTCGAGCACAACGTCGGCCTTGGTGACGAGGGTGCGCAACAGGTCGTCGTCGACTCGCTGCACCAGCGGCGTGACCACCACGTCGGGGTTGATGGCGGCAATCGCTGTGCGAATTGACTCGGCCTTGGGTAAGCCGACCCGCGCCAGTGTGTGGGCAATCTGACGTTGCAGGTTGGTCTCGTCGACCACATCGTCGTCCACCACCGTGATGCGCCCCACGCCCGCGCTGCCCAAGTACAGGGCCACCGGTGAACCCAGGCCACCAGCGCCGATCACCAGCGCATGCGAAGCCAGCAAACGCTCCTGGCCCTCAATGCCCATCTCATCGAGCAGTATATGGCGCGAGTAGCGCAGCAGCTGGGCGTCGTTCACATCAAAGGCCCGGTCTGTGGCGAGAGCCACAGGCTGGACGTGTTTGGGCGCGGTGAGCGAGCTTGGGACAAAGGACTTTCAAGCTCCCAGGGCTCACTGTTCCTTCTTTTCGGCGGTGCGCACTTCCAATGTCTTGCTGACCAGCACTGGCTTGCCCCTCAGCTGGTTGATGGCTTGTTGGAGCTGGAAGTCTTCGTTGCTGCCGAATTCGGGCACCAGCCGCTGGCCGGGGTTCTTGCGTACCTCTTCTTCCAGCCGCTTGCGCGCGTCTTCCCGATCTTGGTCGCGCTGCTGCAAGGCGGCGCGTTGGATGTCTGTCATGGGCAAACCACTGCGCTTGGCCTCATCGGTGCCTTCGAGATGCTTTTGCAGATCGGCCTCGCGGGTACGCAAGGCAGCAAACAGATTGCCCTCGACGGTCTCGTCGACCAACACATCGGGCACGATGCCCTTGGCCTGGATCGTCTTGCCCGATGGTGTGTAGTAACGCGCGGTGGTGAGCTTCAGACCGGTGTCGGGACCGAGCGGGCGCACCGTTTGCACCGAGCCCTTGCCAAACGTCTGGCTGCCCATGATGATGGCGCGCTTGTGGTCTTGCAGGGCGCCGGCCACGATTTCGCTGGCAGAGGCCGAGCCTTCGTTGACCAGCACCACCATCGGAAGCTTGCGCAGTGCGCCGTTGGTGGCATCGGTCAGGCGCTTGATCGGGTCGCTGCCACCCCGGCGCAGGTAGTCTTGCGGGATGGCCTTGTAGATCTGTTTGCTGTCTGGCAACTGGCCGTTGGTGGACACCACCGTCACGCCTTCTGGCAAGAAGGCGGCCGACAGCGCCACAGCGGCGTCGAGCAGGCCACCTGGGTCGTTGCGCAGGTCCAGCACCAAGCCTTTGAGGTTGGGGTTGGCTTTGTAAATGTCTTCCGTCTTGCGGGCGAAATCCTCGATGGTGCGCTCTTGGAACTGCGACACCCGAATCCAGGCGTAGCCGGGTTCGACTTCCTTGGTCTTGACGCTCTGGGTCTTGATTTCTTCGCGGGTGATCGTGACCGGGAAGCTGCGGTTTTCGTCTTTTCGGAAGATATTCAGCAGTACTTTGGTGCGAGGTTCGCCGCGCATCAGCTTGACCGCGTCGTTGATCGTCAGGCCTTTGACCGCTGTGTCGTCAATCTTGGTGATCAGATCGCCCGACTTCAGGCCGGCGCGAAAGGCGGGTGAGTCCTCGATGGGCGAGACCACCTTGACTAAGCCGTCTTCCATGCTGATCTCAATGCCCACCCCGACAAAACGCCCACTGGTGCCCTCGCGAAAGACCTTGAAATCTTTCTTGTCGAAATACTGCGAGTGCGGATCCAGGCTGGAGACCATGCCCGAGATGGCTTCGGATATGAGTTTTTTCTCATCCACCGGCTCGACATAGTCGGTCTTGACCATGCCGAAGACCGCTGCCAGTTGCTGCAGCTCCTCCAGTGGGAGGGGCGCCAGTGTGCCGCGTGCAACCGCTTGAAACTGCACGGTGGTCAGCGCACCCGCTACTGCCCCAACCGCCAGCCAGCCGGCGATTTTCAATTTGTGACCCACTTCTTTACCCATTGCGATACCCCAACAAAAAGGCCAGCGGGACACAAAGGCGACCACTGGCAAAGCCAATATACACCTTGGAGCTTGTCCCAGTGATTCGGTTCCTTGCTGAATGGAGCAGCGACCTGGCCGCTCGAAAAATCAGGCCTTGCCTTGCGAGGCGACGGCAGCAGCTGCGTTGGCTGCGGCTTCAGCGTCGCCCAGGTAATAGCGTTTGAGTGGCTTGAGCTCGGCGTCGAGTTCGTACACCAGTGGGATGCCGTTGGGGATGTTCAGACCCACGATGTCTTGCTCGGAAATACCGTCGAGGTACTTCACCATGGCCCGAATCGAATTGCCGTGGGCTGAGACCAGCACGCGTTGGCCGTTGCGGATGGCGGGCGCGAGGGTGTCGTTCCAGAATGGCATCACGCGGTCCACCGTGTCTTTCAGGCATTCGGAGAGCGGTACCTGATCTGCCTGCAGGGCGGCATAACGTCGGTCGCTGCGCTCGGAACGCGGGTCGCTGGGCTCCAGCGCTGGCGGCGGTGTGTCGTAGCTGCGGCGCCAGATCAGCACCTGCTCGTCACCGTATTGCTTGGCCATGTCGGACTTGTTCAGGCCTTGCAAGGCGCCGTAATGGCGCTCGTTGAGGCGCCAGTCTTTCTCCACCGGCAGCCAGGCGCGGTCCATCTGGTCGAGCGTGTGCCACAGGGTGTGGATGGCGCGCTTGAGCACGCTGGTGTAGGCGATGTCGAAGTCCCAACCTTCATCGCGCAGCAGCTTGCCGGCTGAAATGGCCTGGGAGACGCCAGTGGGGGTGAGGTCGACATCGGTCCAGCCCGTGAAGCGGTTTTCCAGATTCCAGGTGGATTCGCCATGGCGAATCAGGACGAGTTTGTGCATGGGGTCGGGGGAAAATGAAGGGTATACGGCTGGTGCTTGGATGAGCGGCCTGCCGAAAAAAAGGGTGCCTGAGACGGCTTGTGATCGCAGCCCAGCAGAGCATTCTAGAATCTCGGACTTGTCTGAAAGGTTTCCCTGTGAGCTTTGTGATCGAAAACTGGGTGCTGCTGGCGGTGGCACTGATGGCTGGCGGTATGTTGCTGTGGCCCGCTATGTCCTCGGGTGGGGGCGCAGACACGCTCAACCCCAACGAGGTGGTGCAATGGATGAACCGTGAAAAGGCGGTCGTGGTGGACATCTGCGGTGCCGATGAATTTGCGGCTGGCCATGTCGTGGGCGCCAAGCATGTGCCACTGGACCAGCTGGAAGCCAAGCTGTCTGGCGTGGTGAAAAACAAGGCCACGCCTCTGGTGCTGGTCTGCGCTTCGGGCATGCGTTCTAAGCGGGCACTGGCAGTGGCGAAAAAGCTGGGTTTTGAGAACGTGCGATCGCTCTCGGGTGGCATGGGCGCCTGGCGTTCTGCCAGCCTGCCCGTTGAAAAAACCTAACCAACTTTTGGAGCTTCTGCCCATGGCCAGCGTGAAGATGTACACCAGCAACTACTGCCCGTTTTGCAGCCGCGCCAAAGCGCTGCTGCTGCAACGCGGCGTGACCAACCTGGAAGAAATTGTGGTGGACGGCAAGCCCGAGTTGCGCGCTCGCATGACCCAGATCACTGGGCGCACCAGCGTGCCGCAGATTTTCATTGACGACACCCTCATTGGCGGCTGCGACGACCTGCACGCGCTCGACAGCCGTGGCGGTTTGACGCCGCTGCTGCAGCCCTGAAACCCTTCGTTCCCTCCACCTACAGCGCCGTATCAGCCGCCGCAGGTTCCTTCTTTATCCATTGAAAGCATCCCATGGCCGATCAAGACCCTACCTTTCAAATCCAGCGCATTTACCTCAAAGAGGCTTCGCTGGAGCAGCCCAATTCGCCCGCCATCCTGCTGGAGCAGGAACAACCGTCGGTGGACATCCAGCTGGGCGTGGAAGCCAACCCGGTGGCCGAGGGTGTGTTTGAGATCTGTGTGACCGCCACCGTGCAGACGAAGATCAAAGACAAGACCGTGTTCTTGGTGGAAGTCAAGCAGGCCGGTATTTTCGAGATCCGCAACCTGCCTGAAGAGCAGATGGGTCCGATCATGGGCATCGCCTGCCCGCAAATCGTCTACCCCTACCTGCGCGGCAATGTGGCCGACATCATCCAGCGCGGTGGCTTTCCGCCGGTGCACCTGGCCGAGATCAACTTCCAGGCCATGTACGAGCAGCAGCAAGCCCAGGCGGCGGACAACGCCACGCCCGTCACCACGCAGTAAGGTCTTGGCTGGCTGACGCGGTGGCGTTGTGAACATCGTCATCCTGGGCGCCGGCGCCTGGGGCACCGCGCTGGCGATCAGTGCGGCGCAATCCCAAACAGCAGATCGGCGGGTGTCGCTCTGGGTGCGCGATGCGCGCCAATGCGACGATATGCGGCAGTCTCGTGCCAACGCCCGCTACCTGCCGGGCGTGCCCTTGCCGGGTTCTCTGTGGCTCACCCATGAACCGCTGGATGCGCAAGCCCTCTGGCTGGCCAGCGCCGACTTGGTCGTGCTCGCTGCCCCCATGGCAGCGCTGCGCGAACTGCTGATCAGACTGGGCGGCCTCAAGGCGCCTGTGGCTTGGTTGTGCAAAGGGTTTGAGGCTCCACGCAACGGCGCCAGCCCTGGTTTGCTGGGTCACGAAATCCACGCGCAGGTGGCGCCTGCGCTGCTGGTCGGCGCGCTCAGTGGACCGAGCTTTGCCCTTGAAGTGGCCCGTGCCCAGCCCACCGCGCTGGTGGCCGCGAGCGAACACACCTGCGTGCGCGATACGCTGGTGTCGGCCTTTCACAGCCCCTCGTTGCGGGTGTATGCCAACGAAGACCTGGTGGGCGTGGAAGTGGGCGGCGCGGTGAAGAACGTGCTGGCGATCGCCACCGGTTTGTGCGACGGCCTGAGCCTGGGGCTTAACGCACGTGCAGCGTTGATCACCCGTGGCCTGAGCGAGATGACCCGCCTGGGCTTGGCGCTGGGCGCCCGAGCCGATACCTTCATGGGCCTCTCGGGTCTGGGCGATCTGGTGTTGACCGCCACCGGGGATCTCTCGCGCAACCGCAAGGTCGGCCAGTTGCTGGCCCAGGGCATGAGCCTACAACAAGCGGTCGATTCGCTGGGCCACGTGGCCGAGGGTGTCTACAGCGCCCGCACCGTGGTGCAGCGCGCCCGATCGCTGGGGGTGGACATGCCGATCAGCGAAGGCGTGGTGGCGCTGCTCGAAGGCCGGCTTCAGCCAGAGCAGGTGGTGGCCGCTTTGATGGGACGAGATCCCAAGGACGAGGCTGCTTAGCTCGTGCTGCGTGGGCTGCGCAAATGGTCAGATCTCAAAATTGTCAATCAACCGCGTGCTGCCCAGCCGTGCTGCACCCAGCACCACCAGGCTCTGCGGTGTGGTGGCATCGCCTGCGTTGGGTGCCAGCAGATCGGCGCGGCGGCGCACCGTCAGGTAGTCTGGCGCCCAGCCGCGTGCGGCCAGTGCGTGCATGGCGCGCGACTCCAAGGCGGGCAATTGCTGCGGCATGGCGGTGCCGGTGGCCAGGGCTTCGCGCGCCAGCGCACGCAAAGCCCGTGAAAGCTCGATCGCCTCTGCTCGCTCGCGCTCGTTCAAGTAGCCGTTGCGCGAACTCAGCGCCAGGCCATCGGGTGCGCGCTGGGTTTCGCCCGCGATCACGGTGATGGGCATGGCGTACTGCTGCACCATCCGCTTGATCACCATCTGCTGCTGGTAATCCTTCTTGCCGAACAGCGCGAAGCGTGGGCCTTTTGCTTCAGAAAACACACACTGAAACAGCTTCATCACCACCGTGCTCACGCCGATGAAGAAGCCGGGCCGGAAATGCCCTTCCAGAATGTCAGCCAGTTCGCCGGGCGGGTGCACCTTGA
>JBLIJY010000112.1:0-7280 GCA_047636095.1 Hydrogenophaga sp.
GGGCGCAACATCTGTAACACCTTGTCAGCAAACCAAAAAACGTGCTGGAACAACCACTTGGCGCTGCCAAAATAGCTGTTGTTACATATTTCAAGAGTTGCTCATATGCCACAAATCAACACCCGCCCCAACAAAATCCTGGTGGTCGATGACGATGTCCGCATCCGCGATCTGCTGCGCCGCTACCTGATGCAAGAGGGCTTCGAGGTGATGCTGGCTGAAGACGGCAAGGCACTGAACCGGGTGCTGCAGCGCGAATCGGTGGATCTGATCGTGCTCGACCTGATGATGCCAGGCGAAGATGGTCTGTCGATCTGTCGGCGCCTGCGCGCCAATGGCGAGCGCACGCCCATCATCATGCTGACGGCCAAGAGCGAAGACGTGGACCGCATCGTCGGTCTGGAGGTGGGCGCCGACGACTACTTGGGCAAACCCTTCAACCCGCGCGAACTCCTGGCCCGCATCCACGCGGTGCTGCGCCGGCGCCCACCCACCGAGGTGCCGGGCGCGCCATCGCAAGAGCAGGAGGTGGTGAAGTTCGGCCCCTTCGAGTTCGATCTGAGCTTGCGCACCCTGCGCAAGGAAGGCGCCGATCTGCCACTGACCACCGGCGAATTCGCCATGCTCAAAGCGCTGGTGCGCCACCCGCGCCAGCCGCTGTCGCGAGAAAAACTGGCGCAGCTGGCACGCGGACGCGAGTTCGAGCCGTTCGATCGCAGCTTGGACGTGCAGGTCTCTCGGCTGCGCAAGCTGATCGAAGAAGACGCTGTATCACCGCGTTACCTGCAAACGGTGTGGGGCGTGGGTTACGTTTTTGTGCCTGACGGAACCGCCTGATGCACGATCTGAAATCGCGCGTTCAGTTCGAGACGCAGCCGGCCGATCTCGAAACCGCGCCAGCGCCGCTGGAGATGCGACCCGGGCGCGGCGTCAGCCTGTTCTGGCGCACCTTCTTTTTTCTCTCGGTGCTGCTGGTGGGATGCATCGTTGCCTGGCTGCAAACGTTTCGCGCACTCGAGTACGAGCCGCGTGCACTGCAAAGCGCACAGCAACTCGCCTCGTTGGTGAACCTGAGCCGGGCTGCCCTGGTGCATTCCGATTCCATTGCACGCGTCTCCCTGATCAAAACCCTGGCAAACGAAGAAGGCCTGCGCATCGCCCCGCGCGAACCCAGCGACACCTACCAGCTCTACAACCTCGACTCGCTGAGCCGCAACGTCAGCGCGCGCCTGCTGGCCCGGCTTGGGCCGAATACGGTGGTGGCGCGCAAGGTCAACGGCAAGTACGGGTTGTGGATCGGCTTTTCCATTGACGGAGATCCTTATTGGCTGCTCACCGACCCCTCGCGCATCGGCCCGTTGGCGGGCACCACCTGGCTGATCTGGCTGGGCACGGTTGCCCTGCTCTCGCTGGCTGGTGCCGCCGTGATCGCGCGCCTGATCAACCGCCCGTTGAAGAAACTGTCGTTTGCCGCCAGCCGGGTGCGCGAGGGCGATTTCCAGTCCAGCCAGCTCAACGAGACGGTAGCCACCAGCGAGATCCGCGAGGTCAACATCGGCTTTAACCGCATGGCGCAGCGGCTGTCCAAGATTGAGCAAGACCGTGTGCTCATGCTCGCGGGCATCTCGCACGACCTGCGCACGCCCTTGTCGCGGCTGCGACTGGAGACCGAGATGAGCGTGGCCGATCCCCAGGCGCGCGAACACATGGCGGCCGACATCGACCAGGTCAACGCCATCATCGACAAGTTTCTCGACTACGCACGCCCCGACAACCTGCAACCCGATCGCGTCAACCTCAACCAAATCGTCGACGCCGCCACTTTTGCGCTCGGCGCCGACCGGCGCGCACAGGTCACCATCAGCATCCCGCCTGACACGTTTGTGATGGGGGACGCGGTGGAGTTGCAGCGGGTGTTTTCCAACCTGCTGGAAAATGCGCTGCGTTATGGCAGAGACCCCGTCACGGGCACGGTGACGATCGACATCGCGGCCAAAGAAAAAGAAAACACGGTGCTGATCAAGCTGCGCGATCACGGCTGCGGCGTGAGCCCGGGCATCCTGAGCCAGCTGACGCAGCCGTTCTTTCGGGGCGATGTTTCGCGCAGCGACGCCAGCGGCACCGGCCTGGGCCTGTCCATCGTGGAACGCGCGTTGCAGCGCATGGGCGGTCGTTTCGTGCTGGCCAACAGCAGCACCGGTGGCTTATCGGCCCACATTAAACTGGACAAGGCACCGCCCTTGGGCAAGGCCGGCGCCAGCTGGAGCAGCCAAGAGCCGATTCAGTCGTCCAACGGCACGGCCGCCAACAGCACCACCGCGCGCGCCTCGATGGAAAGCTCCTGACCCACTGGGCCCAGCCGCTCGGCGGTTTTGGCTTTCACATTCACCTGACCCGGCGCCACACCCAGCGTCTGCGCGATCTGCGCCACCATGGCCGCGATGTGCGGCGCCAGTTTGGGTGCCTGCGCGATGACCGTGCTGTCGAGGTTCACGATCTCAAAGCCCGCCGCCCGCACCCGACGCGCCGCCTCGGCCAGCAAGGCACTGGAATCGGCGCCCCGAAACGCGGGATCGGTGTCGGGGAAATGGCGACCAATGTCGCCCAGTGCCGCAGCGCCCAGCAGCGCATCGGTGATGGCATGCAGCAGCACATCGGCGTCCGAGTGGCCCAGCAGGCCGAGGTGGTGCGCCATGCGCACGCCACCGATGATCAGCGGGCGACCCGGTACCAGCGCGTGCACATCCCAGCCCTCACCAATGCGCAGATTCAACAAACTCTGGGTCATACGCGGCTCCTCAGAATGGCCTCTGCCAAGGCAAAGTCTTCCGGGTAGGTGACTTTGAAGTTTTGCGCGCTGCCCGCCACCAAGCGGGGCGCGTGGCCGGCCAACTCTACCGCGCTGGCCTCGTCGGTCACACCGGCAAAACCGGAGGCGGCTTGCGCCTGTAGCGCGGCTTGCAGCAGGCCGATGCGAAACATCTGCGGCGTCTGCGCCAGCCACTTGTCGGTGCGGTCGATCGTGGCCACCGCCCGCCCGCCCGCCTCGGCCTTGAGCGTGTCGGGCAGCTTGAGCGCCAGCAGCCCACCCACCGCATCGGACTCGCAGGCGTCCATCAGCGCCGTGATCTGAGCCGGCGTCACCAGGCAGCGCGCCGCATCGTGCACCAGCACCCAGTCGGTCGCGTGCGCGCCCGCGTCCCGCACGGCGCGCAGCCCGTTGAACACACTCTCCGCTCGGCTGCTGCCGCCACAGTGCACGCGTTTCACGCCCGGTGGGTCACCACTCGAAAACTGATCCGTGGGCGCCACCACGATCCAGACCTGGGCGATGCGGGGCACCGCCTGAAACGCCGCCAGCGTGTGCAACACCATTGGCTGGCCCAACAGCAGTTGGTATTGCTTGGGTGTGTCACCCCCGGCGCGCGCGCCAACGCCGGCGCAGGGCAACAGAGCAAAGCAGCGTGCGCTCGACACAGCGGCATCGGGGGACAAAGGGGCTGCGTCAGCGGGCATGGTCATCACCCATTCTAAAATCAGCCCTCCATACCCCCCGTCTGCTGAGATAGGGGGTTTTTGTCATGGCGGCTTGCGACCAATCCGCCAACAGCGACCACCCTCGCCCGCGCCACCTTATCCATGGACCTACCCAAACTCAACCCTGGCAAACGCTTCACACTGCCGCGCCCCTTCGGTGCCGCCGATGCCTTGCTCATTGCCCAGTTGGCACAGCGCGAAAAAGCCGCAGGACGCCTGACCGCCATCGTCACCGCCGACGCCACCGATGCACAGCGGCTGATTGACGAGATGGCGTTTTTCGCGCCCGAGATCCGCTGCGCGCTGTTCCCCGACTGGGAAACCCTGCCCTACGACAGCTTCTCGCCGCACCAGGACCTGATCTCCGAACGCCTGGCTACGCTCTGGCGCATCCACAACCGCGCCAATGCCCCTGCCAACGACAGCGACGCCGCGGCCGACGTGGTGCTGGTGCCCGCCACCACCGCGCTGTACCGCCTGGCACCGCCCGCGTTTCTGGCCGGCTACACCTTTCAGTTCAAGGTCAAGCAGCAGCTCGACGAAGCCAAATTCAAAGCCCAACTCACCCTCGCGGGCTACCAGCACGTCACGCAGGTGGTGAGCCCAGGCGAGTACGCGGTGCGTGGCGGGCTCATCGACCTGTTTCCCATGGGCTCTTTGGTGCCGTATCGGGTGGATCTGTTCGACGACGAGATCGACAGCATCCGCACCTTCGACCCCGACAGCCAGCGCAGCCTGTACCCGGTGCCCGAAGTGCGGCTGCTGCCCGGGCGCGAATTTCCGATGGACGATGCGGCCCGCGCCAAATTCCGCAGCCGCTGGCGCGAACTGCTGGAGGGCGACCCAACCAAGAGCCGCATCTACAAGGACATGGGCAACGGCGTGGCCACCGCCGGCATCGAGTACTACCTGCCGCTGTTTTTCGAGGAAACCGCGACCGTCTTCGACTACCTGGGCGACGCGGCCACGGTTGTGCTGCATGGCGACCTGGAACCCGCCTTCCAGCGCTTCTGGCAAGACACGCAAGACCGCTACCGCCTGGTGCGCACCGACCCGGACCGTCCCGCTCTCCCGCCCGAATCGCTATTTCTCTCCAACGAGCAGTTCTACAACCGGGCCAACGTCTACGCCCAGCTCGCGATCCGCCCCGCGCTGCAAGACACAGAAGACAACGCGTTTGCGCAAAAGCTCGGCGATCTGTCGGTGGTGCGCGGCGCCGAAGACCCACTCGCTCGCCTGCAAGCCCACCTGCGCAACACCGCGCACCGGGTGCTGATACTGGCAGAGAGCGATGGGCGGCGCGAGAGCCTGCTCGACTTTCTGCGCGCCAGTGGCGTCAGCCCGCCGGCGTTTGATTCGCTGGCCGAGTTCCTGCGCAGCGACGAAAAGCTGGGCATCGCCACCGCCGCGCTCAACGTCGGTTTCTCCTCGGTTGAGCAAGGCATCGACTTCGTTACGGAAACCGAGCTGTTCGCCGCCGGCCCGACCACGCGCCGGCGCAAGAAGCAAGAGCAGGTCAGCGATGTCGATGCGCTGATCAAAGACCTCGCCGAGCTCAGCCTCGGCGACCCGGTGGTGCACAACGCCCACGGCATCGGCCGCTACCGGGGCCTTGTCAACCTGGACATGGGCGACAAGAACCCCGACGGCTCGCCCGCGCTGATGGAGTTCCTGCACCTCGAATACGCCGACAAAGCGGTGCTCTACGTGCCGGTGAGCCAGCTGCAGCTGATCGGACGCTACACCGGCGTGAGCGCCGACGAAGCACCGCTGCACCGCCTGGGCAGCGGCCAGTGGGAAAAGGCCAAACGCAAAGCCGCTGAGCAAGTGCGCGATGCGGCCGCCGAACTGCTCAACATCTACGCCCGACGTGCCGCGCGCCAGGGCCACGCGTTTCGCTACTCGCCGCAAGACTACGAGGTGTTCGCCAACGATTTCGGTTTTGAGGAAACCGCCGACCAGCGCGCCGCGATTCACGCGGTGATTCAAGACATGATCAGCCCACGCCCGATGGACCGGCTGGTCTGCGGCGACGTGGGTTTTGGCAAAACCGAGGTCGCGCTGCGGGCGGCGTTTGTGGCCGTGACCGGTGGGCGCCAAGTGGCCTTGCTCGCGCCCACCACGCTGCTGGCCGAACAGCATTACCAAACCTTGGTAGACCGCTTCGCCAAATGGCCAGTGAAGATCGCCGAGGTGTCGCGCTTTCGCTCGGGCAAAGAAATCACCGCCGCCATCAAAGGCATTGCCGACGGCACGGTCGACATCGTGGTGGGCACGCACAAACTGCTGAGCGAATCGACCAAGTTCAAAGACCTCGGCCTGCTCATCATTGACGAGGAGCACCGCTTTGGCGTGCGCCACAAAGAGCAGATGAAAGCCCTGCGCGCTGAGGTCGATGTGCTCACGCTGACCGCCACCCCCATCCCACGCACGCTGGGCATGGCGCTGGAAGGACTGCGCGATCTCAGCGTGATCGCCACCGCACCGCAGCGGCGTCTCGCCATCAAAACCTTTGTTCGCTCGGAGAGCAATGGCGTGATCCGCGAAGCCGTGTTGCGCGAGCTCAAGCGCGGCGGGCAGGTCTACTTTCTGCACAACGAAGTTGACACGATCGAGAACCGCAAGCAGAAACTCGAAGAGATGTTGCCCGAGGCGCGGATTGCCATCGCCCATGGCCAGATGCCCGAGCGCGAACTGGAGCGCGTGATGCGCGACTTTGTGGCACAGCGCTACAACCTGCTGCTGTGCTCCACCATCATTGAGACCGGCATTGACGTGCCCACCGCCAACACCATCGTGATGGCACGAGCCGACAAGTTCGGTCTGGCGCAACTGCACCAATTGCGCGGTCGCGTGGGCCGCAGCCACCACCAAGCCTACGCCTACCTCATGGTCCCCGACATCGAAGGCCTCACCAAGCAGGCCAGCCAGCGGCTCGATGCCATTCAACAAATGGAAGAACTGGGCTCAGGCTTCTACCTTGCCATGCACGACCTGGAAATTCGCGGCGCCGGTGAGGTGCTGGGCGAGAACCAGAGCGGCAACATGCTGGAAGTGGGCTTCCAGCTCTACAACGAAATGCTGTCTGAGGCGGTGCGATCGTTGCGAGCCGGCCGAGAACCCGATCTGCTCAGCCCCCTGGGCGTGACCACCGACATCAACCTGCATGCCCCTGCACTGCTGCCCAGCGATTACTGTGGCGACGTGCACCTGCGCCTGTCTTTCTACAAGAAGCTTGCCACCGCCAAGACCACCGACCAGGTCGATGGACTGCTGGAAGAAATCGTCGACCGCTTCGGCAAATTGCCACCACAAGCGCAGACGCTGATCGACGTGCACCGCCTTCGCGTGCTGAGCGCGCCGTTTGGCGTGATCAAGGTTGACGCCACCCCCGGCGTGACCCTGATCACCTTCAAGCCCAACCCACCGATCGAGCCGATGAAAATCATCGAACTGATCCAGAAAAATCGCCACATCAAGCTGGCGGGCAACGAAAAGCTGCGCATCGAGCGCGCATTGCCCGAGGTGAAGGATCGGGTGCAGTTGGTGCGCGATGTGCTGCGCAGCTTGGGACAGCCGGTCTCAGCCAAGCCCTCACCAACCGCAGCTTGAATGTATGTAAGTGGCATCCACTTACAATGACTTCTCAAGTCAACAGCGTGAAGGTCGGCCGTGGGACAGGTCACGATTTATGTGGAGGACAATGCGCTGCAAGCCGCTCGCAAGACAGCAGCCCGAGCGCA
>JBLIJY010000113.1:0-7185 GCA_047636095.1 Hydrogenophaga sp.
GGTCACAGAAACCGAGCGGGTCGGCGTGTTCGCCGCGCTGGGCCGGGTGCTCGCGCATGACGTGATCTCCCCCATCAGCGTGCCAGCGCACGACAACTCGGCCATGGACGGCTTCGCGTTTGACAGCACCGCCCTGCAGAGCGGGCAGCCGCTGCGCCTGCGCGTGGTCGGCACCGCCTACGCCGGCGCAGGATGGAACAGCCCAGTGGCGCCAGGTGAGTGCCTGAAGATCATGACCGGCGCCATCCTGCCAGCTGGGCTGGACACGGTGGTACCGCTGGAGTTTGTGACCACCGAGGGCGACACCATCGAGCTGCCAGATGGTGTGGTGAAAAGCGGCGACAACCGACGCCTGCTTGGCGAAGACCTGATGGCCGGCCAGCCCGCGCTGCACCAGGGCCAGCGCCTGGGTCCCGCTGCGCTGGGGCTGATCGCCAGCCTGGGGCTGGCCGAGGTCGAGGTGTTTCGCCGCATCCGAGTGGCGTATTTCTCCACCGGCGATGAAATCCTGAGTCTGGGCGAGGCGCCGCGCGAGGGCGCCGTGTTCGACAGCAACCGCTACACCGTGTACGGCCTGCTCACGCGCCTGGGCGCTGACGTGCTGGACATGGGCGTGGTGAAAGACGAGCCTGCTGCCCTGGAAGCCGCCTTCCGCAAAGCCGCCCAATCGTCTGATGCCATCATCACCAGCGGCGGCGTGAGCATGGGCGAAGCCGACCACACCAAAATGATGATGAAGCAGCTCGGCGACGTAGCGTTCTGGCGCATCGCGATGCGGCCCGGGCGGCCGATGGCGGTGGGGCGGATCACAGAAAACCACACATCCGCCGTCCTGTTCGGACTCCCAGGCAACCCGGTGGCGGTGATGGTCACCTTCCTGGCATTTGTCCGCCCTGCTTTGCTGCGCCTCATGGGCTGCACGGATGCCGCGCCAGAGCTGCTACAAGCCCACAGCAGCGAACCACTGCGCAAGAAACCTGGCCGCACCGAGTACCAGCGCGGCACCGTGACGCGCGACGCGCAAGGCCGTCTGCAGGTGTGCACCACCGGCAACCAGGGCTCGGGTGTGCTGAGTTCCATGGTGCAGGCCAATGGTCTGATCGTGTTGCACCACGACCAAGGCAACGTGGCGGTGGGCGATGTGGTGGATGTGATGGTGTTTGACGGCGTAATCTGAAGGCGCCATCGCCTGGGCTGCGCGTCCTTCAGCCGCTTTTCACCTGCACCCGGCACGCTTTGCCGCTGCGCCCGCGCGGCACCGACTGACCGAGTTCACCGAGCACCCGCATGCGCACCAGGCCTTGCGCAGTGGCAAAGTCCATCAAGGCACGGCGGCAGCGGGCCAGCGTCTCCTTTCCCGCGTCGCCCTGCTCAGGCAGGCGCACCACCAACGTGTGATCGTCGCGCTGAACGATCTGAAAATCGAACACGCCGGCAGCCTCTTCCATCACGGTCGATAAGGCCAGCGGCAGCAGCGCCACCGGATGGCCTTGGCTACCGCGCAGCCGCAAGATGTCATCGTGCCGCCCCATGACCTCGATGGTGGGCAGTGACGAGCCGCAGCCACACGGCGCTGTGTTCAGCCGCACCCGATCGCCCAGCGCATAGCGAATGAGCGGCTGCACCGTGTTGGCCAGGTTGGTCAGTAGCACGGAATGCGACACCTCCCCCGGCGGCACTGGGCGCTGGTGCTCGTCCACCGGTTCCAGTAGCAGCCAGTCGGTGTTGAGGTGCATCTGCCCGTGGCCACATTCCCAACCCATGGCGAGAAATTCGGAGGCACCATAACTGTTGCGCAGCTCGGCGCCAAAGGCCTGCACGATGCGATCGCGAGCGGTCTGTCCCAGCGTTTTGCCACCAGTCCAAACCTCATGCACCGCGAGAAAGCCCCGCTGCACCTGCTCAGCCAGCACCAGCGCGGCGGTTGGGTAGGTGGCGATCACCGTCGGCGCAAACGCATTGAGTTCGTCCACCAGGCGCTCGATGGGTTGCAATATGGAGAAGCTGCGAATGCTCGACGCCCGCCAGCTTTGCAACCGCGCTAATCGCTGCGTGTTGATCTGGCTGGCGAAGTGCCCGTTGGTTGCGCCCACAAACGCCAGCCGCTCAGTCAGGCCCAGGGGGTCAAACAAGCGGCGCAGGCTGGTGTCGGGTCGGCGCCTCAGCGTTTCCAGCGCGTCATAAACTGCGAGGGCCGCAGCGTCTTGCACAAACACACCGGGCGTACCGCTGGTACCAGAGCTTTCCCAGATCAGGTAACGACCCAGGTAAGGATCGCCAATGCGAGCCGGGTCGGCGGTGAAGGCCTGCAGTTCGTCCAGGTGCAGGGCCGGGTCGGTCACCCAATCATCAAACCGCAGCATCAGCTCGTCGCGCGCCACAGGGGCCATGCGCTCGATTGCGGTGGCGTCATCCGGCAGACCTTGCAGGCGCTCGCGGTAGAGCACCGATTGCTCGCGCGCGCCAGCCAGCAAAGCCGACAGCCGCTGCTGCTGCACTTGCGCCAGCTGCTTCGGGCTGGTGTGGCTGCTGATCACAACCGCCGCCGCCGCCTGCGCGGTGAGATACGGGCTCATGACGGTGTTCATGCGGGCTTCCTTGTTAGAGGCTGGTTTGCCATGGCTCGGAGTGAACCGCAGGCGGCACCACGCCGGCGCCTCACACGTCGGGCGTGAGCGGCCAGCCACAACGCACCCGATGGCGCACTCAGTGCAGCGTGTTCGCCATGATCTGGTGCATTTCCTGCTCCAGATCCTTCGACGGAATGACCACCATCTGCTTGCCGGCGAATTCGGCCGAGTAGCGCGGTGTTTCGCTGGCATGCTCATAGGCCTCGCCGAGCTTGGCAATCAGCTTGCCGACGTCGAGTTGTGACAGATGGTGTTCTTCGGCGAATTCCTTGAGGCCGGTGACCTTGCCATCGTGAATCCAGGCAATGCCAAACTTCTTGGGTGGTTTGCCCAGAAAGACAAAGGCTTCGTGCTCTGCCGGCACCACTTCCATGTGGTCAGACACCCTGCGAGCCAGCTCCTCCAGCGGTGCTTTGACTTCATCGAGTTTGGCCATTGCCGGGTTGCCAGCCGACAGCGGCGGATAGTCAACCTTGTTGCCAAGAAACCTGTCGAACAGTCCCATGTCGTTCTCCTTTCAGGAAGAAAAAAAGAGCGCCTGACAACGGTTCGTCGGTTCGCAGTGCAAAGGGAAGAGGCGTTGCCAGACGCTTTCACCTTAGACCATATGGGCTATTTTTTCAAATTGGACCGACGAAACGGCTCATTGGGGGGTCAGGTTCCCCTGCCTTGAACCACCTGAGGCTTTGGTTTTCAGCCGTTCCTTCATCTGTTGCCCCAGGCTCAGGCGGTCACGCCCCATTCACCGCCCGACCTGGGGTACTGGCGGCTCCCGACCTGCGCTTTTCGATTCTGGAGGTTTGCGCCCAAACAGCCGCGCAAAGAAAATCGATACGTCGTCCACCACCGTGAACACCGCCGGGATCACCAGCAGGCTCAGGAAGGTGGACGTGATGAGACCGCCGATCACCGCCCAGGCCATGGGAGAGCGAAAGCTGCTGTCGGCCGCGCCCCAGCCAATGGCGATCGGCAGCATGCCGGCGCCCATGGCAATCGTGGTCATGACGATGGGGCGGGCGCGCTTGTGGCAGGCGTCCATCAGGGCATCGAAGCGGTTCAGGCCGCGCTCGCGCCGCGCCTCAATCGCGTATTCCACCAGCAGGATGGAGTTCTTCGTGGCAATACCCATGAGCATGATCAGACCGATCAGCGAGGGCATGGAAAAGCTCTTGTCGGCCAGCAGCAGCGCCACGAAGGCGCCGCCCAGCGAAAGCGGCAGCGCGGCCAGGATGGTGAACGGGTGCAGGAAAGTTTTGAACAACAGCACCAGCACGATGTAGATGCACAGCACGCCGGTGAGCATGGCCAGGCCGAAACTGGCGAACAGTTCGCCCTGCACCTCGGCATCGCCCACCTCCAGCACCTTCACGCCAGGCGGCAGGTTGCGCACGCTTGGCAGCGCCTCTACCGCAATCTTCATATCGCCCAGCGCAATACCGGCCAGTTCGACCTCGAAGTTGATGTTGCGTGAGCGGTTGAAGCGGTCGATCACCGCCGGGCCGCCGCCGAACGCCAGCGTAGCGACCTGGCCGATCATCACCGGGCCACGCGCGCCGGGCACGGTGAGCCGCTCCAGCACGCTCAGGTCTTCGCGCGCCGCCGCATTGAGCTTGACCACGATGGGAATCTGCCGCTGTGGCAGGTTCATCTTGGGCAGCGCGCTGTTGTAGTCGCCCACGGTGGCAATGCGCAGCGTCTCGGCAATGGCGCGGCTGGTGACACCCAGCTCGGCGGCGCGCGCCAGATCGGGCGTGACGATGATTTCGGTGCGCACCAGCGCGGCGCTGCTCTGGATGCTGCCCACACCGGCGATGGTGCGCAGGTCGCGCTCAATCACGCTGGCCGCCGTGCTCAGCGCGTTGGCATCGTTGCCGGTGAGCGTGAGCACGTATTTTTCGCCCGAACCGCCCAGGCCCACCTTGCTGCGCACGCCGGGCAGGTTGCTCATGGCCTCGCGCAACTGGTTTTCGATCACCTGCTTGCGCGGGCGCTCGCCGCGCGGGGCCAGCTGGATGGTGAGCGCGGCCTTGCGCGACTCGATCGCGCCCTGCGGTGCAAATGGGTCGCTGCCCGCCGAACCCGAGCCGATGGTGGTGTAGACCGAATCGACATGGTTCACCGCAGCCACCAACTGGCGCGCGCGCTCGGCGCTGGCCATGGTCTGCTGCAGCGTGGCGCCGGGTGGCAGCTCGATGTAGACCTGCGTCTGCGAGTTGTCGTCGGGCGGAATGAAGCCCTGCGGGAGCAGCGGAATCAGCGCGATCGAGCCAACGAAAAACACAGCCGCAGCAAACATGGTGACCCACCGGTGATGCACGCACCAGCCGGCCCAGCCTTGGTAGGTATCGAGCCATTTGGGCTCTTCCTGCGGGTTCGACCAGGCCCAGAGCCCAGCGAACAGCGCGTTTCGCTTGGCCCAATTGGGCCGGTCTTTGGCCAGCACGAAGGGTCGCAAGATGTAGGCCGCCATCATGGGCGTGAGTGCGCGCGCCACGAGCAGCGAGGCGAACACCGCGAGCGACGCGGTCCAGCCGAACTGCTTGAAGAACTTGCCGGAGATGCCCGACATGAAGGCGGTGGGCAAAAACACCGCGATCAGGGTAAAGGTGGTGGCGATCACCGCCAGGCCGATTTCGTCCGACGCTTCCATCGCCGCCTGGTACGGCGTTTTGCCCATGCGCATGTGGCGCACCGTGTTTTCCACCTCCACGATCGCGTCGTCCACCAGAATGCCGATCACCAGAGACAGCGCCAGCAGCGTGACCACGTTGATGGAGAAGCCCAGGTAGTGCATGCCGATGAAGGCGGGAATGGCCGAGAGCGGCAGCGCCACGGCAGAGACAATGGTGGCGCGCCAGTCGCGCAGGAAGATCCAGACCACGATCACAGCCAGCAAGGCGCCCTCGAAAAGCAGCACCATCGAGCCATCGAACTCTTCCTGTACCGGCGTCACGAAGTCGAACGACTCGGTGATCTGCAGGTCCGGCCGCGCCTCGCGCAATTCTTGAAGGCGCTGGCGCACGCCCGCGCCCACCTCGATCTCGCTGGCGCCCCGGCTGCGCGCCACCTCGAAACCCACCACCGGCTTGCCATTCAAGAAGGCAGCGGCGGTGCGCTCGGCAATGGTGTCCTTGATGGTCGCGATCTGGTCGAGCCGAATGCTGCGGCCGTCTGAGAGCGCAATCTCCAAGCGCGCCAACGCTTCGGCCGACTTCAATGACGACACGGTGCGCAGCGGCTGCTGGCTGCCACCGATGTCGGCCACGCCACCCGCGCTTTCAATCTGAACCTTGCCAAGCTGGCGCGAGATGTCTGAGGCGGTGGCGCCCAGCGCTTGCAGCTTGAGCGGATCTAGCTGGATTTGCACCTCGCGTTCCACCCCGCCCACGCGGTTGATGGCGCCCACACCGCGCACAGACAGCAGCAATTTGGACACGTCGTTGTCCACGAACCAAGACAGCGCTTCCTCGTCCATCTTGCTGGAGGCCACGGTGTACGCCAGCACCGCGCCGCCAGCCAACTCAAGCTTGTTGATGATCGGCTCTTGCAACTCGCCCGGCAGGTCGCCGCGCACCCGCGACACAGCCGATCGCACATCGTCCAGCGCTTCCTGCGTGGTCTTCTCCAACCGGAACTCGGCGGTGATGGAGACCACACCGTCTTGCACCTTGGTGAAGATGTTTTTGAGTCCCTGCACCGAAGCCAGGCTGTTTTCGATCACGCGCGCCACATCGTTCTCTAACTGGTTCGGCGCGGCGCCGGGCAGCGTGGCCACGATGGTGATGTTGGGCACGTCCAGATCGGGGAAGTTTTGCACCTTCATCGACTTGAACGAGTACAGGCCCGCCAGCGTCAGCATGACGAACAGCATGACGGCGGGGATGGGGTTGCGTATGGACCAGGCGGAGACGTTCATTTTGGGTTTTCAAGGACACAGGCCAACACCGTGACGGGTTCAAGAATCCCGCGGAACTGGCTCTGCCAGGCCGCAGGGATTGCCCCCTTGCAGGGGGTCGCGCGAAGCGCGGCAGGGGTGGCCATTACTCAACAACTTTGACCAGATCGCCGTCGTTCAGGAACCCCGCACCCTGCACCGCCACCCGCTCGCCCGCCTTCAGTCCATCGACAATTTCCACCCGCTCGCCCACGCGGCGACCGGTTTGCACCTGGCGGGCAGCGGCCTTGTTGGCGGTGTCCACCACAAACACGAAGTTGTTGCCATCGCGCACCACGATGGCGGGTGTGGGCACGGTCAGTGCCTCGCTCTGGCCGATGGCGAACACGCCGCGCGCGAAGGTGCCGGCCTTCAGGTCGTTGTGGCGTGGCAGATCCACATAAACCAGAATGTTGCGTGTCTGCTCATTTGCGCTCGGTGCGATCGCGCGCACCTGGCCGCTGAGTTCGGTGCCGGTGGCCAGCGTCACCAGCGCTTTTTGCCCCACGCGAATGCGGCCCACCTCGCTGGCGGTGACCTCGGCGCGCCACTCCATACGGCCTTGGCGGATCAGCCGAAACAGCTCCTGGCCTGCGCCCACCACAGCGCCCACGGTGGCGC
>JBLIJY010000114.1:0-7151 GCA_047636095.1 Hydrogenophaga sp.
ACATGAGCGAGCCCTTGACCGACATCTCGTTCAGGCGCAGCACGCCGGTGGTGGTCTCTTCGGTCACGCCGATGATCTGCGCGCTCTTGCGGCTGTACCAGGTGGGATCGACCGCCAGCTTGGCCTTGATGGCGGTGAACAGGCAGATTTCTTCTTCACTGCCCGGGTGATCCAGCACCGACAGGTCTTTCTCGGCGCGCTTGCCCAGGTGCATCAGCATGGTGGCGTCGCCGCCATCGTCCAGGATCATGTTCGGGCCTTCGCCCTGGGTGTTGGCGGCGCCGAATTCGAAAATGCGGTGGGTGTAGTCCCAGTAGTCGGTCAGGGTTTCGCCCTTGATGGCGAACACCGGCGTGCCTTTGGCGGCAATGGCTGCGGCGGCGTGGTCTTGTGTAGAGTAAATATTGCAAGAGGCCCAACGCACCTGAGCGCCCAGGGCTTGCAGGGTTTCGATCAGCACCGCAGTCTGGATCGTCATGTGCAGTGAGCCGGTGACGCGCGCGCCTTTGAGCGGTTGCGCGGCTGCGAACTCGTCGCGGATGGCCAGCAGACCAGGCATTTCGGTCTCGGCGATGCCGATTTCTTTGCGGCCCCAGGCGGCCAGGCCGATGTCGGCAATGATGCAGTCGGCGTTGATGGCGGATGGAATACGTGCGTTCATGAGTTGCGCTCCTTGGGAGGTGGTGGAACCCCTGCCGGTGCGTGGAACGGACATAAAAAAGCCCATCGCACCAGGTCAGTGGATGAGCGTCGTTGCAAGATGAATCCGAGCCTCACGCTCCTCACCGACTGGGGTCGGGGGTGCGCTGCAACGCTCCTCGGAAGCTCAAATTCTATCGCAGCTCGCTGAAGGGGGTGTGCGAAACTGCTGCCCTTCTATGAGCCTGTTCCCGCTTTCCCAATGGTCCGCCGCCGCCCGCGCTCCCGTGCACGGCATGCTCACCGACATCGACGACACCCTGACCACCGAGGGCGCGATCACGCCTGTCGCGCTGTCTGCGCTGCACCGGCTGCGCGCCGCTGGTCTGCCCGTGTTCGCCATCACCGGGCGCCCAGCGGGCTGGAGCGAAGCATTTGCCCTGGCCTGGCCGATCAGCGCCATCGTGGCCGAGAACGGCGCGGTGGCGCTCTCCCGAGGCGCTGACGGCCGACTTCAAAAAGCCCACCTGCAAAGCGAGCCGGTGCGCCGCGCCAACTTCGCGCGCCTGCAAGCGGTGGCACAACGCATCTTGCAAGCCCTGCCGCAAACCCGTCTCGCCACCGACAGCCCCGGGCGCGAAACCGACATCGCCATCGACCACAGCGAGTTTGCCCACCTGAGCGAGCCCGACATCGCGCAGGTGGTGGCGCTGATGCGCGAAGGTGGTCTCAACGCCACGGTGAGCTCGATCCACATCAACGGCTGGATCGGCGTCCACGACAAGTTGGAGGGCGCGCGCTGGGTCGTGCGCGAACACCTCGGCCGCGATCTCGACCACGAACTCGATCGTTGGGTCTATGTGGGTGACTCCACCAACGACGCGCGCATGTTTGGCCATTTTCTGCACAGCGTGGGCGTGGCCAACGTGGCGCGCTTTCTGCCGCAGCTGTCGCACCCGCCCCGCTACATCACACCCAGCGAGCGTGGCGCCGGCTTTGCCGAGGTGGTTGACGCGCTGCTCGCCGCGCGATCCGCTGGAGCATGAGCGAGCACCCGCTGCCGCCGCAGAACACCGGCGCCACGGTCAGCGAGGCGCCGCCCGCGCAGGCCCGCCTGGGTCTGTGGGCCATCTTCGGCTCCACCTTCTTCGAGCTGGTGGGCTATTTCATGCTCACGCCGTTTCTCGTGTTGCGGCTCAGTGGCGATGGCGTGTCCACGGCGGTGATCGGCCTCTTTGCCGCCACCGCCTGGCTGGGGATTTTTTGCATGACGCCGTTTGCATCGGCCATCACGCAGCGCCTGGGGCGCCGCCCCACGCTGTGGCTGGCGGCGGTGGTGCCGGTGCTGACCACGGTGGGGTTTCTGTCCACCAACGCGCTCCCGGTCTGGTTCGTGTTCAACCTCATCGGCGGCATGGCCTCGGGCTTGCGCTGGGTGCTGGCCGAAGCGGTGGTGGCGGAGTTTGCGCCACCCGGTCAGCGCGGGCGCGCCATCGGTGTTTTCGAGACCATGGTCGGCACCACCTTCGTGATTGGCCCAGGCCTGCTGGTGGCCATCGGCGCGCAGACCGACGCCGCGCTGTGGGTGGCGCTGGCGCTGCTGGTGGTGGGCCTGGGCTGGAGCCTGGTGATTCCGCGCCTGCCCGCCGCAGCGGATGCGCACAGCGCGCAGGTGGGGCTGCGCGGCGTGTGGGGCGCGTTTCTGGCCCATCCGCTGACCATGGCAATCGGCTTCATCGGCGGCTTTTTCGAGAGCGGCATCACCTCCATTTTGCCGCTGTACGGCCTGTCGCTGGGGCTGGGCGCGGCGGCCGCTGCCCTGCTGGTGTCCAGCAGCGGGCTGGGCAGCGCGCTCACCATGCTGCCCGCAGGCCTGCTGGCCGACCGGCTGGCCCACCACCCTGCGCAGCGCTTTGGGGATGGGTTCGCCGCGCGGCGTCTGATCATGCGGGCGTGTGCTGCGATCACGCTGCTGGCCACACTGGTCATTCCCTTCGTGGCCAACACGCCCTGGCTGGCTGCACCCGTGGCCTTCCTGTGGGGCGGCGCCGGCGGCTGCCTCTACACCATGGTGATGATCGACATCGGCTCGCGCGAAGCAGGCATCACCCTGGTCAACAGCACCGCCGTGCTGGTGCTCTCGTACACGCTGGGCGGCGTACTGGCCCCGGCTCTGGGGGCGGCGGCGCTGCAATGGTCGCCGGCGGTGGGCTTTCCCGGCCTGTTGCTGCTGGTGGCCGCTGTGGGTTGCTGGCTGCTCTGGCGGCGCCCGACTGCCTCCTAAGGCGCTGCGGCAGAGGCGGCTGACCGCCCACCAGCGCGCCGAGGAACACGCCCAGCATTAGGCCCAATCCAAAGGTCCAGGGCTCGCCCGGCTCGGCCAGCACCCGCATCAGCCACTCGGACGACGGCCCGCTGAAGGTCAGCCCCTGAATCTGCACCGGCTCGAACGAGTTGGCCACCACCGCGTGGGTGAGCCACCAGGCCAGCGCCACCATCAGCCCGGTGCTGATGTCGCCGGCCCACTTCCAGAACGCCCAGCCGCTGTGGTGGGCGAAGAACAGCGAGGTGATCAGCCAGACGGCAGCGAACACCAGCCCGTCCCACGGCCCAGCGCCCAGTTGCGCCAGCACGCTGGGCGAAGGCCCACCGTCCACCACCCACCAGCCGGACGCCAAGGCGCCAGCAGACCCGACAACGAGGCCTGCGCGGCCACCGCAAACACCAGCCCAGAGAGCAGCGCACGCAAGTTACCAGTGGCTGAGAGCACCAGCAAGCGACTGGCGCAACCGCGCGTCATGGTTATGCCCACACCAAAGACGATGCCGCCCAGCAAAGCCCCTGAGAGACTGCCGCGCGCCGAGAGCTGGCGCGCGGCGCTCACATCCAGCGCGCCGGTGACGATGGGCAGCTGTACCCCGACCACCGCCGAGCCAAACGCCAGCAGCCACACTGTGAGCTTGTCGCCGAACTTGCGGTACCAGAACTCGATCACCGCAGCGCGCAGGCAAAAGCGCGAACGCTGCACAAAAAAGCCAAAGCCCAGCCCGGCCAGCAGACCACACACCGCCAGCACAACTGGTTCACCAAAACGCTCGATCCAGCCAACCCAGTCTATGTTGGAACGCTTTGAGCATTGAAATATGTGCAAATGCGAATGTTATGTCCGCATTGTTCTGCGGTGTTTGATGCGGCGCAAATCCAGGCAAACCAGCACAGCTGGTTTAAGCTGAAATCTTGAAAGCAGACTGCTGCCCAGCCCACAACCCTTGCCTACGAGGTACCACCATGCCCTTTCCCTGGATGATCGCCCTCAAAGTGATCCCCTGGGGCGACGTGATTGAACACGCGCCCAAGGTGCTCAACGCCGCGCGCAAGCTGCTCGACAAAACCCCCGGCGCCAACAACGCCGATGGTCCAGTGCCAGCCCGCGAGGTGATTGATACGCAAGCCGCCACCCCGCCCAGCCTGGGCGAACTCAAAAACCGCCTGATTGCCGCCCAACAACAAATCGACCGGCAGGCCCAGGTGCAAGACGAAATGGCCCAGACGCTGGCCGAGCTCGCCGAGCAGAACGCTCGGCTGGTGGGCGCGGTGGCGGTGCTGCGCACGCGCACCCGAATGCTGCTCTTGGGTATGGGCGCGCTGTTGGTGGGGCTGCTGATTTTTGGGTTGCTGCGTTGAGAGCGAGCTGACGTCCGAAACCACGAAAGCGATGCAACACAGGAGCCACAGGACCACGCCCCATGACCCAACAAGCCAAGCCGTTCGGCAAAATAGCCACCATCGCCGTCGCCCTGCTGCTGGTGGCGCTCAGCTGGTACCGCCCGATCGAGGTGATGGCCGAGAGCCAGCTCAGCGATGGGTTGCAGCGGGCGCTGGTGAGCTTTGCCTCGGCACGCGCGCTCAACGGCGTGATTTCGGTGGTCCAGGGCACGCAGGTGGCGGTGGAGCCACTGGGTGTGGGGGTGTCGCTGTCGGTCGGTGAAATTCTCGACCCCATCAACGATCTGGTGGAAGCTTTCTCCACCGTCATGCTCACCGCCAGTGTGGCCTTCGGCATGCAGCTGCTGCTGTTGACCTTGGGCTCCAACACCCTCGTCTCAGCCGCCGTCACCGGCATCGCGGTCTTGTGGGCGCTGCTCTATTTTTTCGGCAGAGCTCCCTACTGGCTATCGCGGTTGCTGCTGGTGCTGCTCTTCATCCGCTTTGTGATCCCGGTCGCCACCATCGGCAGCGCAGCGGTTTTTGACCACCTGCTGAAACAAGACTACGAGACCAACCAGCAAGTGATCGATCTGACCAGCCAGCAGCTCAAAACCCTGAGCAACGCCACCACAGCGGTCCCACCAGTTCCCAACCCCAGCGCGCCCACCGATGAAAAAAGCACCTGGGAGAAGCTGAAAGACTCGGTCACCGGCACAGCCAATGCCATCAGCGGCACGTTCACCAACCCGCTGCCCAAGGCGCTCGCGAGCTACGAGGAACTCAAACAAGCCGCCGAGCGGGCCGCAGAAAAGATGATCACGTTGATGGTGATCTTCCTGATGCAAACCATCGTTGTTCCACTGATTCTGGTGTGGGGCCTGTACCGGTTATCGGGTGGGGTGCTGGCGCCACCTTTGAGCCCCGTTTTGTGACGGTGCGCAAGCAACCACATGCCACATCAAATGCGTTCATATGACCATCTCTCGCCGTTCAACCTTGCATTGGGGTGTCGCAGCAGCGGCGACACCACTGGTCGGTGCTGCAACAACAGCGGCCAGTCAGCGCTCGGTTCTTGTGCTGGGCGCGGGCATATCGGGACTGACCGCTGCGCGCGACTTGGCGCGGGCTGGGCACCGCGTGACGGTGCTCGAAGCCCGCCACCGGGTGGGCGGGCGTGTCGTGACCGACCGCAGCGCGCTGGGATTTCCCTGTGATCTGGGCGCGGGCTGGATTCATGGGCACAGTGGCGGCAACCCGATCACGCCACTGGCCAAAGAGGCCAGGGCCGACACGTTTGTGACCAACGACAACAGCGTGGTCGTGTTTGACGCAGCGGGCCAAGATGTCAGCGCCGATCAGTTTGGGAGCCGTGGCGAAGAAAAGTTTGACAGGTTGATGCGCCGCCTGGAAAACGGGGGTGCCAACAACGAAAACCCGGCAATCACACTGGCACAAGCCATCGAACGAATCGCGCCCGGAACCTTGAGGGATCCCTATCAGGTGTATCCGCTCACCGCCTATGTTGAATTTGACGCCGGTGGGCCGCTTGAAAAGCTCTCTGCCGCCCATTTCGCCAGCGATGACCGCTTTCCGGGAGCCGATGCGATCTTCCCGGGGGGCTACGATGCCATCGCCCAGTTGCTGACACAGCAGGCCGTGAAGGCCGGTGCACACGTGGTGCTTGGCGCCGTGGTTCGGTCAGTGGATCATCGCAAAGGCGTCAAGGTGGTCAGCTCGCAAGGCGAGTTTGCTGCCGATGTTGGCATCTGCACCTTGCCCCTGGGTGTCTTGAAAACCAGCGCGGTACAGTTCACCCCAGAGCTTCCAGTGGCGCATCGGGATTCGTTTCGACGCGTTCAGGTGGGCAGTGTCAACAAGGTTTTTTGCCGTTTTGATCGGTCGTTTTGGCCCACAGACATCCAGTATTTTGGCTTTCATGCCCAACCCAGGGGCATGTTTGCATACTGGATGAACTACCGCACCTTCAGCGACTTCAACTGTCTGGTGGGCATCGCCACAGGCCATGCGGGTTTGACTTTGGAATCTTGGGACGATGGAAAAATCAAGTCCCAAGTCACCCAAACCCTGCGCACCCTGTTTGGCGGCAAGGCCGCCGCGCCAAATGCCATCTTGCCCACCCGCTGGAGCGCAGACCCGCATGCTGGTGGCTCCTACTCTTTCGGGTCCGTTGGCAGCTCGCGCAGCGATTTTGCCCAAATGGGTGCCCCAGCCAGCGCGCATCTGTTCTTTGCGGGCGAGCACACCAGCGAAAGTTACCGTGCAACGGTGCACGGCGCTTATCTGTCTGGTGTGCGTGAAGCCCGCCGTGTGCTGGCAATGGGTTAAGCCCACCACCGCAGCCCAAGCGGGCCGCCGCGCTCAGGCTGCAGCCAGCGAATGCCCCAGCACCGCCTTGGTTTCCAGGAACTCGCCAAAGGCCACGTCACCCCACTCGCGCCCATTGCCCGACTGCTTGAAGCCGCCAAACGGCGCCATCATGTCGGTCGGTGCGCCGTTGAGAATCACCTGCCCCGCGCGCAAGCGGTTGGCCACGCTGTGCAGGGTGGCGGTGTCGGTACCTTGCACGTAAGCCGCCAAGCCATAAGGCGTGTCGTTGGCAATCGCCACCGCTTCGTCCAGCGTGTCGTAGCCGATGATGACCAGCACGGGACCGAAAATTTCTTCGCGTGCCACCGTCATCTGGTTGTTCACACCGGCCAGCACGGTGGGCTTGACGAAATAGCCCTTGTCCATGCCGTCGGGCAGGCCCAGGCCGCCAGCCACCAGCGTGGCGCCTTCGTCCA
>JBLIJY010000115.1:0-7114 GCA_047636095.1 Hydrogenophaga sp.
AGACCGGCAAGAAGGAAACCCTGGCCGATCTGTCGGACGCCGACGTGATGGAGATGGCCGGAAACCTGCAGCACGGTGTGCCGTTTGCCACCCCGGTGTTCGATGGCGCCTCGGAAGACGAGATTCGAGCCATGCTCAAGCTCGCCTACCCGGACGACATCGCCGCGAAAAAAGGCCTGACTGCGACCCGCACCCAGGCGCAGCTGTACGACGGCCGCACCGGTGATGCCTTTGAGCGCGTCACCACCGTGGGCTACATGCACTTCCTGAAGCTGCACCACCTGGTCGACGACAAGATGCACGCCCGCTCCACCGGCCCGTACTCCCTGGTCACGCAGCAGCCGCTGGGCGGCAAGGCGCAGTTCGGTGGTCAGCGTTTCGGCGAGATGGAAGTCTGGGCGCTGGAAGCCTACGGCGCCTCGTACATCCTGCAGGAAATGCTCACCGTCAAGTCCGACGACGTGCAGGGCCGCACCAAGGTGTACGAGTCCATCGTCAAGGGCGAGCACTCGATTGAAGCGGGCATGCCCGAGTCGTTCAACGTGCTGGTCAAAGAGATTCGCTCGCTGGGTATCGATATCGAACTGGAACGCGGTTGACCTTGACCCAACCCCGCGCCGCGCCTGCGGCGCATCACCCCCTCAAGGGGGCAACACCTGCGGCCCGGCAAAGCCGGTTCCGCGGTGTTCTGGGTTCAAGTCACTTCGTTCCTCATTCTTTGTCTCTGTTTTTTTAAGGAAATTCACCATGAAATCCTTGCTCGACCTGTTCAAGCAGTTCACGCCCGATGAGCATTTCGATGCGATTCGCATCGGCCTGGCATCGCCCGAAAAAATTCACTCGTGGTCTTTTGGCGAAGTCAAAAAGCCCGAGACCATCAACTACCGCACCTTCAAGCCCGAGCGCGACGGCTTGTTCTGCGCCAAGATTTTTGGTCCCATCAAGGACTACGAATGCCTGTGCGGCAAGTACAAGCGCCTGAAGCATCGCGGCGTGATCTGCGAGAAGTGCGGCGTTGAAGTCACACAGACCAAGGTGCGCCGCGAGCGCATGGGTCACATCGATCTGGCCGCGCCTTGCGCCCACATCTGGTTCCTGAAATCGCTGCCGTCGCGTCTGGGTCTGATCTTGGACATGACGCTGCGCGACATCGAGCGCGTGCTGTACTTCGAAGCCTATGTGATCGTCGATCCGGGCATGACCCCGCTGAAGAAATTCGCGATCATGACCGAGGACGACTTCGACGCCAAACAGCGCGAGTTTGGTGATGAATTCGTGGCCAAGATGGGCGCCGAGGGTATCAAAGAGTTGCTGATGGCCATCGACCTCGACATCGAGATCGAGAAGCTGCGCAACGACCTCACCGGCTCCGAGCTCAAGATCAAGAAGAACGCCAAGCGCCTGAAGGTGCTGGAAGCCTTCAAGAAGTCGGGCATCAAGCCCGAGTGGATGGTGCTGGACGTGCTGCCCGTGCTGCCGCCCGACCTGCGTCCGCTCGTTCCCCTGGACGGTGGCCGCTTCGCCACCTCCGACCTGAACGACCTGTACCGCCGCGTCATCAACCGCAACAGCCGCCTGCGCCGTTTGCTGGAACTGAAGGCGCCCGAGATCATTGCGCGCAACGAAAAGCGCATGCTGCAAGAAGCCGTGGACAGCTTGCTGGACAACGGCCGCCGTGGCAAGGCCATGACGGGCGCCAACAAGCGCGCGCTCAAGTCGCTGGCCGACATGATCAAAGGCAAGAGCGGTCGTTTCCGCCAGAACTTGCTGGGCAAGCGCGTCGACTACTCGGGCCGTTCGGTCATCGTGGTCGGCCCCACGCTGAAATTGCACCAGTGCGGTCTGCCCAAACTGATGGCGCTCGAGCTGTTCAAGCCCTTCATCTTCTCGCGCCTGGAGGCCATGGGCATCGCGACCACCATCAAGGCGGCGAAGAAGGAAGTTGAAGCGGGCACGCCGGTGGTGTGGGACATCCTGGAAGAGGTCATCAAGGAGCACCCGGTGCTGCTGAACCGCGCGCCCACGCTGCACCGTCTGGGCATCCAGGCGTTTGAGCCCATCTTGATCGAAGGCAAGGCGATCCAGCTGCACCCGCTGGTCTGCGCCGCCTTCAACGCCGACTTCGACGGCGACCAGATGGCCGTTCACATCCCGCTGTCGGTGGAAGCCCAGGTGGAAGCCCGCACACTGATGCTGGCATCCAACAACATCCTGTTCCCTGCCTCGGGCGAGCCTTCCATCGTGCCCTCGCAAGACGTGGTGCTGGGTCTCTACTCGGCCACGCGCGAGAAGATCAACGGCAAAGGCGAAGGCATGATCTTTGCCGACGTGATGGAAGTTCAGCGCGCGATCGACAACGGTGTGGTGGACATCTGCACCAAAATCAGCGTGCGTCTGACGCAATGGGCCAAGCACAAGGAAACCGGCGAATTTACGTCGTCCACCTCGTTGGTGGAGACCACGGTTGGTCGTGCCTTGATGTCGGAAATCTTGCCCAAAGGTCTGCCGTTTGAGGTGATGAACAAGGCGTTGAAGAAGAAAGAGATCTCTCGCCTGATCAACGCCTCGTTCCGCAAGTGCGGCCTGAAGGAAACCGTGGTGTTCGCCGACAAGCTGCTGCAATACGGCTTCCGCCTGGCGACGCGCTCGGGTATTTCGATCGCGGTCGACGACATGCTGGTGCCGAAAGAAAAGGCTGCGGTCATTGGCCGTGCCGAAGCCGAGGTGAAAGAGATCGCCCAGCAGTACGCATCGGGTCTGGTGACCGCCGGTGAGCGCTACAACAAGGTGGTGGACATCTGGGGCAAGGCTGGCGACGAGATCTCCAAGGTCATGATGGCCCAGCTGGCCAAGCAAAAGACCATCGACGCCAACGGCAATGAAGTGGACGAGGAGTCGTTCAACTCGATCTACATGATGGCCGACTCGGGTGCCCGCGGTTCTGCGGCGCAGATTCGCCAGCTCGCCGGCATGCGCGGCCTGATGGCCAAGCCAGATGGCTCCATCATCGAGACCCCCATCACGGCGAACTTCCGTGAAGGTCTCAACGTGTTGCAGTACTTCATCTCCACTCACGGCGCCCGCAAAGGCCTGGCCGACACGGCGCTGAAGACGGCCAACTCGGGCTACCTGACGCGCCGCCTGGTGGATGTGACGCAAGACCTGGTGGTCAACCAGCAAGACTGCGGCACCACCAACGGCACCGTGATGCGCGCCATCGTCGAAGGCGGCGAGGTGATCGACTCGCTGCGCGACCGCGTGCTGGGCCGTGTGACAGCCGAGGAAGTCATCCACCCCGAGACGCGCGCCGTGATGGTGCCGGCCGGCGAAATGATGGACGAAGACATCCTCGACGAGCTGGAAGCGGCTGGTGTGGACGAGGTGAAAGTGCGCACCGCGCTGACCTGCGAAACCCGCTTCGGTATCTGCGCCAAGTGCTACGGCCGCGATCTGGGCCGTGGTGGCATGGTGAACATCGGCGAGGCGGTCGGCGTGATTGCCGCCCAGTCTATCGGCGAGCCAGGCACCCAGCTGACCATGCGCACCTTCCACATCGGTGGTGCAGCGTCGCGTGCGGCAGTGGCCTCCAGCGTGGACGCCAAGTCGGCGGGCACGATCGGCTTCAACCCCACGATGCGCTACGTGACCAACAACAAAGGCGATCAGGTGGTGATTGCGCGTTCGGGCGTGATCGTCATCCACGACGAAATCGGCCGCGAGCGCGAGCGCCACAAAGTGCCTTACGGCGCCATCCTGGCGGTCAAGGCCGACCAGGCCATCAAGGCTGGTACGGTGCTGGCCAACTGGGACCCACTGACCCGACCCATCATCACGGAGTTCGCCGGTCAGGTGAAGTTCGAGAACGTGGAAGAGGGCCTCACCGTGGCCAAGCAGGTCAACGACGTGACCGGGTTGAGCTCGATGGTGGTGATCGACCCCAAGCACCGCGGTTCGGCCAAGGTGGTGCGTCCGCTGGTCAAACTGCTCGATGTGGCCGGCAACGAGGTGAAGATCCCCGGTACCGATCACTCGGTGACGGTGGGTTTCCCGATCGGCTCCCTGCTGGAAGTGCGCGATGGTCTGGAAGTGGGACCAGGCCATGTGCTGGCCCGCATTCCGGTCGAAGGCCAGAAAACCCGCGACATCACCGGCGGTTTGCCGCGGGTGGCCGAGTTGTTCGAGGCGCGTTCGCCCAAAGATGCCGGCAAGCTGGCCGAGATGACCGGTACGGTCTCGTTCGGCAAGGAAACCAAAGGCAAGGTGCGCTTGCAGATCACCGATCCGGAAGGCAACATCTGGGACGATCTGATCCCCAAAGAGAAGAACATCCTGGTGCACGAAGGCCAGGTGGTCAACAAGGGCGAGGGCGTGGTGGACGGCCCAGCCGATCCGCAAGACATTCTCCGTTTGCTGGGCATCGAAGCTTTGTCGCGCTACATCGTCGACGAAGTGCAAGATGTGTATCGCTTGCAGGGCGTGAAGATCAACGACAAGCACATCGAGGTGATCGTGCGCCAGATGCTGCGCCGCGTGATCGTCGAGTCGGTGGGCGATTCGTCGTACATCAAGGGCGAGCAGATCGAGCGTTCGGAGATCCTGAACACCATCGATGCGTTGCATGCCGCAGGCAAGATCGCGCCGACCTACACCAACGTGTTGCTGGGTATCACCAAGGCTTCGTTGTCGACCGACTCGTTTATCTCTGCGGCTTCCTTCCAGGAAACCACCCGCGTGCTCACCGAGGCAGCCATCATGGGCAAGCGCGACGAGCTGCGTGGTCTGAAGGAAAATGTGATCGTAGGTCGCCTGATCCCGGCCGGCACCGGCATGGCGTACCACGAGGCCCGCAAGGCCAAGGAGGCGATGGACGACGAAGAGCGCCGTTCCATTGCCGAAGCCGATGCAATGTCCCTGGCGGCGGACCAGGCAGACGCGTCTGACGCAACGAGCCCGAGCGAAGTCACGGACTGAGGCCCGCTTCCCACCCAGGCCCACCGCCTGGGTCAGACACGCCCCCGGTCGTCAGACCGGGGGCGTTTTTCATGGGACATCGCGAGCTGCGGTGCAGGAGTCGAAATAAGCTGTGCGTCACATTATTTTGCAGATACCGACTTCGACAGGAGAATCACACATGTCCGTCACGCTCTGGGTTTTGATGGCCATCGGCCTGCTGGTGTTGTTCTGGGCGATCGGTGCCTACAACCGCTTGGTGCGCTTGAAGAACGCGATCGCCAACGCGTTTGGCCAGATCGATGTGCAGCTCAAGCGGCGTTACGACCTGGTTCCCAATCTGGTCGAGGTGGCGCGCAAATACCTCACGCACGAAGCCGAGACGCTGGAGGCGGTGATTGCGGCGCGCAACCACGCGCGCAGCGCCGAACAAAGCGCGGTGGCGAGCCCGTTGAACGTGGTCGCTCTGGGCGCGCTGGTCGGGGCCGAGCAGATGCTGGGTGGCGCGCTGGGTCGGTTGTTTGCGGTGGCCGAGGCCTACCCCGATCTGAAGGCTGACCAGACCATGCGCGAGCTCAGCGAGGAACTCGCGAGCACCGAGAACCGCATCGGCTTTGCGCGCCAGGCTTACAACGACCACGTACTCGAATTCAACGACGCCGCAGCCCAGCTCCCCACTGTGATCCTGGCGCGTCTGTTCTCATTTCTGCCGCAGGCCATGTTGGCGTCGACCAGCAGCGATGCCGAGCGGGCACCGGTCAAGGTGGCGCTTTGAGGCATATCGCTGCGCGGTCTGTGGCGTCACGGGGTGATACCCGCTGCCCAGCCAGCCAACCCAGCGGTGTCATGGGATGCGGTTGCGGTGGGTGTGAGGTGGCTGTGAACGGGTGGCTTTGTGCTGATTTTTGAGTCTCAGCGCCACGCCCGGGGCACCACGCGCCGCTTGCTGCTGGCCTTCGCCATCACCGTGTTCGCGCTGATCTTGCTGGTCAACGGTGCGCTGGCGCTGGCCTGGGGGGTGACCTGGGGTTTCTGGGTGGCGGGTGAGCTGATGCTGCCGCGCCACTTTACTGCGGTGAACACAGCGGTGGTGCTGCTGTTTGTGCTGGGTGGCTGGTGGGTGGAGACCTCGCGACTGGCCAGCGGCGGTGGCCAGCGGCTGGCCGAGCAGCTGGGCGCGCGGCTGGCGCAGCCCTCGGGCCACCTCGATGAACAGCGCTTTGTCAACATCGTCGATGAGATGACGATCGCCTCTGGCCTGAAGCGCCCGCAGGCCATGGTGCTCGCGCGCGACGCCCGCATCAACGCATTTGCCGCTGGCTGGGACGCCGACAACACGGTGGTGGCGGTGACCCAGGGCGCGCTCGACCACCTCACGCGCGAGGAGTTGCAAGGCCTGGTGGCGCACGAGTTCAGCCATATCGTGGAGGGCGACACGCGGCTGAACATGCGGCTCATTGGCATGGTGTTTGGCCTGGAAATGCTCTACCGCCTGGGCCAGACGCTGTCGCAGCCCAATGAAAATGACCGGCGCCTGGCTGCCGCGCTGCTCGGTTTTGGCCTGATGGCCGCTGGCTGGCTCGGCTGGCTGGCGGGCCACGCGCTGCAGGCTGCGGTGTCGCGTCAGCGCGAGTACCTGGCCGATGCGCGGGCGGTGCAGTGGACCCGCAGCCGCGACGGCCTGGGAGGTGTGCTGCGCAAGGCCATGAGCCAGCGCAGCGGCGCATGGGTTTCACCCTCTCTGGGCTCGCAGGTACAACACATGCTGCTGATCTCTGAGCACGAAGACAAAGTGGCTGATTGGCTCGACTCCCACCCCACGCTGGAACAGCGCGTGCGCCGCATCTACGGCCGTACCATGGGTCCGCTACCCCTGGTCCGCGCCGACGAGGCCGGTCTGCCTGCCGAACCGGCGCCTGACATCGGCGCCCAGCCTCCCGACCCGGGTTGGAAGCTGGTCTGATCGGTTGTACCGACCCGTCCTTGAGCGACACTCGGATGCCACTTTGGCCCCAACCCTAGCCCGTTACCGTGAATTCTCCCATTCCTCCAGCCCCAGCGCTCAGCCGCCTCGCGCCCAGCCTCGCCCTCCAGTTGCAACACACCGCGCGCTGTGTGCAGGGCGTGGCACAGGGTCGCTCCCTCAGCGAACTGCTGCCCGCTG
>JBLIJY010000116.1:0-7104 GCA_047636095.1 Hydrogenophaga sp.
ATTTCATGGGCACGGTCTTTCAGATTGGTCAGGAAACAAAGAAGTTCATCCGCCGGCTCGACGCAGCGTGCCGTTGGATGAATCGGGCGGGGCTCAGTGCTTATGACCCTTGGGTTTGACCGCCTGGGCATTGGCCGGCGACGGTTTTTCAATGGGTGCGGGCGGCGGGTTGTTGAGCCCAGTCACCGTGCGGCCACCGGCATTCACCTCGGACTGGAAACGCGCCGGCTCGGCCAAGGCGCCGGTGTACTCAAAAGCCGAGGTGCCGGGTGGATGCGGGTAATGCCCTGGGTCGCTGTAGTCACCCGACTTCTGGTCCTTGCGCACCTTGAACACGGTGAACATACCGCCCATCTCCAGCGAGCCATACTGACCGGTGCCGGTCATCATGGGCGCGGTGTTGTCGGGGATTTGCATCTCCATCTCGCCCATGTCAGCCATGCCGCGCTCACCCATCACCATGTAGTCGGGCGCCACCTTGTTGATCTTACCCACCAGGCCGCGGTGGTCGATGCCGATCATGGTCGGCACATCGTGGCCCATGGCGTTCATGGTGTGGTGGCTCTTGTGGCAGTGCATGGCCCAGTCGCCCTCCTCGTCGGCCAGCAGCTCGATCTGGCGCATCTGGCCCACCGCCACATCGGTGGTGACCTCGGGCCAGCGCGAGCCCAGCGGCGTGGGGCCGCCGTCGGTGCCGGTCACTTCAAACTCGTGGCCATGCAGGTGGATAGGGTGGTTGGTCATGGTGAGGTTGCCGACACGGATGCGCACCTTGTCGTTCAGCCGCACATTGAGCGTGTCGATGGCGGGAAACACCCGGCTGTTCCAGCACCAGATGTTGAAGTCCAGCATGGTGTTGATCTTGGGCGTGCGCGCCCCAGGCTCGACATCGAAGGCGTTGAGCAGGAAGCAGAAGTCGCGGTCCACTTCGGCGATGCGGGGGTCTCGCCCTTTGGGGTGGGTGACCCACATGCCCATCATGCCCATGGCCATCTGCACCATTTCGTCGGCGTGTGGGTGGTACATGAAGGTACCCGGGCGGCGCGCTACGAATTCGTAAACATAGGTCTTGCCGACCGGAATGGCCTTCTGGTTCAGACCCGTCACGCCGTCCATGCCGTTGGGCAGGCGCTGGCCGTGCCAGTGGATGCTGGTGTGTTCGGGCAGTTTGTTGGTGACGTAAATGCGCACCCGATCGCCCTCAACCACCTCGATGGTCGGGCCCGGGCTCTGGCCGTTGTAGCCCCACATGTTGACCTTGAAGCCGGGTGAGACCTCGCGAACCACGGGTTCGGCCACCAGGTGGAATTCCTTGACGTTGTTGTTCATGCGCCAGGGCAGCGTCCAGCTGTTGAGCGTGACGACCGGGTTGTAAGGGCGCCCGGTCTGGGGCACCAACGGCGGCGCGGTGTTGACCGAGGTCTGGATCACCGGCTCGGGCAGGGCGGCCAGCGCAGAGCGGCCCACGGTCACGGCGGCCATCGAGGCGGCGGCACCAGCAAAAAATTGTCGACGGGAAGAAGGCGTGGTCATCGTTTGTTCCTGGTTCAGTGGCCTGCGGGTTTGGCGGCTTCAGCAGCGCCACCGCCGAGTGAGACGAAGCTGGTGGGCGCGCCGCCCTGCAGCGTCCACTGCAGATCGGCTTCGGCGAGCCAGAAGTCGCGTTGTGCGGCGATGGCGTCCACCTCGGCCCCAGCCTGGTTGCTCACCTCATCCAGCAAGTCCCACACGCTCTTGAGCATGCCGTTGTAGTGCAGCACGGTTTCTTCGGTGATGTACCGACGCACAGCGAGCACTTCGCCGCGGGCAACCCGGGCCATGCCCTCGCTGGCCTCGTACACCATGAAGGCGGTTTCCGACGCGACCTTGTTGCGCACGGCGTCCATCCCTGGCACATGCGCCTGCACCGCAGCCAGGCGCTGAGCCCAAGCGTCGCGGGTCATCGCCGTGGCCGGGAGCTCAGGCAGTTCGCTAGGCAAGTCCAGGCGCGTATCGGTGCCTCGCAGGCGCAACAGATCCAGCAGTGTGCCGTCCGCCTGCGCGCTGGCCAGCCGGGCCTGGCTCAGCGCCATTCGGGCATTCGCAGTGGCGAGGCGAAACGGCGTGGACTGCAGTGGGCTCCAGTTGCCCACGCTGACCATGCGGCGCCCCAGCTCGTTGCCGGCCTCGGCGCTGGTCAGGGCGGCTTCGCGAAAGCGCAGCGCCTTGCGAGAGGCAACCGCTTGCAGCCAGGTCTTGCGCGCATCGGCCGCTACTTCGAGGAGTTCATCCATGTCGTCGACCCGCCGCTGCAGGCTGGGGTCGACCGTGTCCCAGCGGCCTTCGGCAATGCGCTGCGTGTTTTCGGCCCCCAGCCGGCTTTGCGTGCGCCGCAGATCGAGGTGAGCGCGCCAGGCCTGGCGCACCGCGTCGGCCGGTGCCATGAGCGCTAGGTTGGGTGCGGCGACTGACGTGGCCGACTCGGCTGGCAGGTTGGCGCTTTCCCACTTGAGCAGGTCGATGTGGCCGCGCTTGAACTGTGCCACGGCGTCGTTGGCACCACGCCAGTCTTGCAGCGCTGGAGCGACACCAGCCTGCAGCGGCGGAGCTGCGACAGGCTGTGACCAGGCACCCAAGGGCACCAGCAACAGCGCCAGGGAGAGGCGGCGCAAGGCAGATCGAGATGTCATGGGCATATGGCGCGGGACCAGAGGGGTTGTTGGCATGGAAGACATTGTGTTCGGTTGGCTCAGACAGCCACCTGTCGGCAACATGACAAATCTGTCATGTTGGGTTGGGGCGGTGCGTCAACGGGCACACTACGGGCCGTGAACATCCTGATCGTCGAAGACGAACCCAAGACCGGCGAGTACCTGCGCCAGGGGCTGCGCGAGGCCGGTTTTGTCGTCGATCTCGCCACCCGCGGCGACGACGGCCTGCACCTGGCACTCGTTGGCCAGCACGACCTGGTGATCCTAGATGTGATGCTGCCCGAGCTCGACGGCTGGCAGGTGCTCAAAGGCCTGCGCAGCATGGGGCGCCAGATGCCGGTGCTGTTTCTGAGCGCGCGCGACCAAGTGGAGGACCGGGTGCACGGCCTGGAGCTGGGGGCCGACGATTACCTGGTCAAGCCCTTCTCCTTTGCCGAGCTGCTGGCGCGGGTGCGGGTGATCCTGCGCCGTGGCCGCCCCGGGCAGGAGCTGACCAGCCTGCGCCTGGCCGACCTGGATCTCGACCTGCTGCGCCGGCGCGTGACCCGAGCGGGACGGCGCATCGACCTCACGGCCAAAGAGTTCGGCCTGCTGGAACTGCTGATGCGCCGCCAAGGCGAGGTGCTGCCGCGCTCGCTGATCGCCTCCCAAGTCTGGGATCTGAACTTCGACAGCGACACCAACGTGATCGATGTGGCGGTGCGCCGCCTGCGCGCCAAGGTCGACGAAGGCTTCGAGCCGCGCCTGATCCACACCGTGCGCGGCATGGGCTACGTGATGGAAATCCCAGAGGCCGACAAGTGAGCTGGGGTCTGCGACTGACCCTCACCACGCGGCTCACGCTGCTGTTCACCGCCGTCTCGCTGGCGGTGCTGTGCGGGTTGGGGTTGATGGTGACGATGGCCAACCAGGCGCACTTTGTCGATCTTGACCGCGAC
Organism: Hydrogenophaga sp.; assembly: GCA_047636095.1. Taxonomy (GTDB): domain Bacteria; phylum Pseudomonadota; class Gammaproteobacteria; order Burkholderiales; family Burkholderiaceae_C; genus Hydrogenophaga. The sequence continues at coordinate 3,629 of JBLIJY010000116.1, forward strand.
TACCTGAGCGACAAGGCGGCGCTGGTGCGCCAGGTGGTCGCTGGCAGCACCGATCTCACCCAAATGTCCCAGCGGCTGCAAGAACTGCTGCAAAGCCACACCGGTCTGATGGTGCGACTGGAGCAGGCGCAGCAGGCGCTGTACGGAGAGTCAGCCGACACCTTTGCGGCCGATCTGGCATTTGCCACGGGCGCTATGCAGCCCACCGACTGGACCTGGGACGACACGCTGTTGCGCGGGATCACGGTGGCAATACCCGCCCCACCCTTCCTCGGTGGCACCGCAGCGCCCAACCTGCGTCTGCTGCTCGCGATGGACACGCACCACCACACCCACTTTATGCAAGATCTGCAACGCAGCCTCATGGTGTATCTGCTGGCGGCCGGGCTGGCCAGCGGCCTGCTGGCGTGGTGGGCCGCGCGCCGTGGGCTGGCGCCACTGCGCGACATGCGCGAGCGCGCGCGCCGCGTGACCGCCAATCAGCTCGATGAACGCATGCCCGTGGCCAGCGTGCCGGTGGAAATGGCCGAGCTCGCGGCCGAGCTCAACACCATGCTGGAGAGGCTGCAGCGCGATTTCCAGCGCCTGTCCGAATTCTCCAGCGACCTGGCGCACGAACTTCGCACGCCCATCAGCAACCTGCTGACCCAGACCCAGGTCACGCTGGCGCAGCCGCGTGAAGTCGCCGTCTACCAAGAGACCCTGGCGTCAAACGCCGAAGAGTTCCAGCGCCTGGGTCGCATGGTGTCTGACATGCTACTGCTGGCCAAAACCGAGCATGGCCTGGCCCTGCCCCACCGCGAGCCGGTGGCGCTGCACCAGGCGGCCCAGGCCTTGTTCGATTTTTTCGATGTGGTGGCCGAAGAAAAGGGCGTGACGCTGGTGCTCGAAGGCCAAGCCACCACCCAGGGCGACCGACTGATGCTGCAACGCGCGATCAGCAACCTGCTCTCCAACGCGATCCGCCATGCGCCTGAAGACAGCCGGGTGCGTGTGTCAGTCAACAGCACCGACGGCGCGGCTTCGCTGTGTGTGGACAACGCTGGTCCTGCGATCGCCTCCGAGCACCTGCCGCGCCTGTTTGACCGCTTCTACCGCGTCGACAAGTCCCGAGCTCACCTCAGCGCTGAGAGCACGGGTCTGGGCCTGGCGATCACGCGCGCCATCATGCAGGCGCACGGTGGCACGGTGTCGGTGGCGTCGACCTCAGAACACACCCGCTTTTGCCTGCGGTTTCCCGCCGCCTGAACACCTGCGCCGGCGCGGTGGGCACCAGGACCGCGTGCTAACGTCACGTCCATGTCCACCCGCATCCGCTACACCCTGCTTTCGCTGCGCGATCTCGCTGTTTCCATCGGGCCGTTTGCATTGCTCACAGCGTCGCTGCTGGCGCTGGCGTATGGGTGGCTGGACCCCAACCCGCCCAAACGGGTTGTGCTGGCCACTGGGCCAGCGCAAAGCGCCTACGACGAGTTTGGCAAGCGCTACGCCGACGCGCTGGCGCGCTACGGCATCGCGGTGGAGCTGCTGCCCTCCGAGGGCTCATCGGACAACCTGGAGCTGATCCGCTCAGGCCGGGCCGATCTGGGTTTTGTGCAGGGCGGCAGCGCTGACATCGGCTACGACGACGAAGAATCCATCGTGTCGCTGGGTAGCCTGTTTGTGGAGCCGCTGTGGTTGTTCTACCGCGAGGGCTCGGCGCACCATTTGCCGCAAGACGGCACCGCCACCACCCTGGCCGACATCAAAGGCTGGCGGGTGAATGTGGGCACGCCGGGCAGCGGGGTGCCGCGTCTGTTCTCGACCCTGCTCGACGTCAATCGGGTCGAGAAAAACGAGATGCGCTTGAGCGAACTGTCGCAGACGCCTGCGACGGTCGCGTTTCTCGACGGTGAGCTCGATGCGGTGGTGTTTGCCTCGGCACCCGAATCGCTGATGGTGCAGATGCTGCTGCAGTCGCCCGGTATCAAGCTGCTCGACTTCGCGCAAAGTGAAGCCTACTCACGCCGCTTTGGCTACCTCACGCCGGTGGTGATGCCACAAGGCGTGGTGGACCTGGCCAAGAACATCCCCGAGCGCGACATGCGCCTGGTAGCCTCCACCACCAGCTTGCTGGCCAGCACCAAAACCCACCCGGCGATTTTGCAGCTGTTTGCCCAGGCGGCCACCAGCCTGCATGGCGGCTCCAGCTGGTTCAGCCGAGCCGGCGAGTACCCCAGCCTGGAACACAGCGAGGTGCCGCTGTCGCCCGAAGCGGTGCGCGCGATCCGCAGCGGGCCGCCGTTTTTGCAGCGTTACCTGCCCTTTTGGCAAGCCAATCTGGTCGAGCGCATGTGGTTGGTCATGGGCCTGATCATCGCGCTGGCGTTGCCGCTCTCGCGCATCGTGCCACCGCTCTACACCTTTCGGATTCGCTCTCGCGTGTTTCGCTGGTACGCCGAATTGCGCGACATCGAGCAGCAACATGAGACCGGTGGCTCGGGCTCGGTGCCAGCGCTGCTGGAGCAGCTCGATGCGATGGAGAGCAAGGTGGAAAAGGTGGTGGTGCCGCTGTCCTACACCGATGAGCTCTACGCGCTGCGCAGCAACATCGGTCTGGTGCGCAAGAAACTGCTGCGCAAAGGCTGATGGCCTGCGCGAGCCCGTCAGCGGCGCGCGCTGTTGTCTCGGGCTTGGCGGGCCACCGAATCAAGCGCGTCGTCCACCACCCCGTGCTCTGCGACGACACGCAGCAGGCCAGCGCGCTGCAGCCGGTCCAACCCAGATCGGCTGAGCGACACCGAGCGGCCTTGGGGCGCGGTGAACAAAAAGATGCTGCCGTGGGGGCTGGCCCAGGTGAGCTGGCAGCGCTGGGTCTGTCCGTTTTCCTGCAAATCGATCCAGGCACCGACCCGCAGCACGGCGGGCGCCATGGGGCTCAGTTCCTGCCAGTTGCTGCTGAGCGGCTGGGTCTCGGCAAATTCGGGCGTGGGCAGCATGTCGGCATGGGTCATGAAGCCAGACTCGCGTACCTCGGCCTCTCGGATCCAAGGCTCGGGTTCGCGTGCACTGCGCTGGCCAGGACGCTCGTCATCCAAGTCAAAGCCGGCGCTCTCGGCGCCCTGCGCCAAGGGCGGTGCCTTGTAGGCGGCTTCGTGCAGCTTCATGAGCGATTGAAGGAAAAGCTCTGACTGCTGCTTGGGGTATTCGATGGTGTCCAGACCTTCACGCAGCGTGCGCAGCAGATGGGGGATGATCTTGACCAAACGCTGGCGGTTGCGGCTGGCCTGCGCCAGTTGGCTGGACCACAGCAGATCGGGCAGTACCGCCAAAAAACGCCGTGCGGGCGCATCGGCACCATCGGGTGTCTGGCCGGCTTGCGTCGACAAGCGCGCGTGAGCAATCACCTGCACCCAGGGGCCCGTGACAAAGCGGCGCACCAGGCCGGGTGCCCCGGCGAAGTCGGGCCGTACCTCGATCACATCGGCGATGCGCTC
>JBLIJY010000117.1:0-7087 GCA_047636095.1 Hydrogenophaga sp.
GTGCTGTTCGACCACGGCACTGAGCGCGCTGGCAGCAGCCCGCTCGACAACGAAAAACGCCCCGGCACCTTCATATGCGCGGCCTGCAACCTGCCGCTGTTTGATGCCGCCCACAAATACGACAGCGGCACCGGCTGGCCGAGCTTCTGGCAGCCGCTGCCTCAGGCCATGGGCACCTCGACCGATTTCAAGCTGATTTACCCGCGCACCGAGTACCACTGCGCCCGCTGCGGCGGCCACCAGGGCCACATCTTCAGCGACGGACCCAAGCCCACCGGCAAGCGCTATTGCAACAACGGCGTGGCGCTCGCTTTTGTGCCCAAAGACCAGGCGCTGCCCGCCTTGCGCACCTGAAGCTTCCGCATTCACAGCCACAGCCAAGGAACTGAAACCATGTCCAAATCTCATTTCACCTTTCGACTCGCCGCTGCGATCGCCCTGAGCGCAAGTGCACTGCTGGGCGGCGCTGCCCACGCCGCGAATGCCACCGCCATTTTTGCTGGTGGCTGCTTCTGGTGCACCGAGGCCGACTTCGAGAAAGTCCCCGGCGTGATCGAAGCCGTCTCCGGCTACACCGACGGCAAGGAGCCCAATCCCACTTATGAGGCGGTGAGTGCGGGGCGCACTGGCCACACCGAAGCGGTGCGCGTGACCTACGACCCGGCCAAGGTCACTTATTCGCAGCTGGTTGAGTTTTTCTGGAAAACCATCGACCCCACCGAGAAAGACCGCCAGTTTTGCGATGCGGGCACCCAGTACCGCAGCGGCATCTACTGGGGCAACGAGGCCGAGCGCCAGACCGTGCTGGCCAGCCGCGAAGCGCTGCAAAAAACCGGCCGTTTCAAGACCATCCACACCGAAACCAAGCCCGCCAGCACCTTCTATCTGGCCGAGAACTACCACCAAGACTATTACAAGAAGAACTCGGTGCGCTACAACTACTACCGTCTGAGCTGCGGTCGCGACGCTCAGCTCAAACGCGTCTGGAAGTGACCGGCTCGGCCAGCGGTCGGTTCGGCCCGCTGGCCACCCTGAACACGCGTTCCCTTTGACCGGAGTCAAGATCTTCAAGGGGTGATGGGTTGAAACTGGGCCGATGACATCGACCGAGTCTTCACCCGAATCCGTTTTCACCGCCCGTGGCCTGACCAAGGTCTACGGCGAAGGTGCCACGGCGGTGCACGCGCTGCGCGGCGTTGACCTGGACATTTTGCGTGGCGAGTTCGTGGTGTTGCTCGGCGCCTCTGGCAGTGGCAAATCCACCTTGCTCAACATCCTTGGCGGGCTGGACACGGCCACCAGCGGCAGCGCGGGCTGGACCCACGACGGGCAGCAACACGAACTCATCGGCGCCGACGACGCCGAGCTCACCCGTTACCGTCGCGAACATGTGGGCTTCGTGTTCCAGTTCTACAACCTCATCCCCAGCCTGACCGCACGGGAGAATGTGGCGCTGGTGACGGATCTGGCCGAGAACCCGATGGCGCCTGAGGACGCGCTGGGCCTGGTTGGTCTGGGGCCGCGCGTCAACCACTTTGTCTCACAGCTCTCGGGTGGCGAACAGCAGCGGGTGGCGATTGCGCGCGCGATTGCCAAGCGCCCAGCGGTGTTGCTGTGTGACGAGCCCACCGGCGCGCTGGATTGCGCCACCGGCATCATGGTGTTGCAGGCGATCGAGAAAGTGAACCGCGAGCTGGGCACCACCACCATCGTGATCACCCACAACGCGCCGATCGCCGACATCGCCGACCGCATGATGCGCCTGGCCGATGGCCAGATCGTCGAGACTCATGTCAACGCGCACAAGCTGCCCGCATCCGCGTTGAGCTGGTGATGGAACAAGCGCTGCGCGTGCCATGAAGGCCATCCACACCAAACTCTGGCGCGACCTCACACGGCTGCGCGCCCAGGTCGCCACCATTGCCATGGTGGTGGCCATCGGTGTGGCCGGCTTTGTGGGCATGTTCTCAGTGCACGCCTCGCTGCTGGGCGCGCGCGATGCGTTCTACCAGGACAACCGGCTGGCCGACGTGTTTGGCAGTGTCAAGCGCGCGCCGGTGCATTTGCGCGCGCGGCTGGCCGCGATCGATGGCGTGACCGAGGTGCAGCTGGGCAACGCGATGGACGCGCAGATCGACCTGCCCGGCGTGGTGCCGCCGGTCACCGGCCGCTTCATCGGTTTGGACCTGGCCCGGGTGCACACAGGCCGACAGAGCCTGAACCGGCTCACGTTGCGCAGCGGGCGCTGGCCCGAGCGCGAGGGCCAGCTCGAAGCCCTGGTGAGCGACCGTTTTGCCGTGGCCCGAGCGCTCAAGCCCGGCGACACGGTGCACGCCATCCTCAACGGCCGGCTGGAGGCGGTGCACATCGTGGGCACAGCGGTCACGCCCGAGTATGTGTTTGCCTCGCAGGGTGGCGCGCCCGACGACGAGTTCTTCGGCATCTGGTGGATCGACGCCGAGCGCATGGCCACCGCGTTTGATCTGCAAGGCGCCTTCAACCAAGTGGCGCTGGGCATGGTGCCGGGCGTGCCCTTGGCCGCGGTGATCGAGCGGGTTGACGCGTTGCTGGAGCCCTATGGCGCCATCGGCGCGGTCGGGCGCGACAAGCAGCTCTCCAGCAAGATCGTGGCCGATGAGCTGTCGCAACTGAAAGTCATGGGCACGGTGCTGCCGTCGATCTTTCTGGTGGTGGCGATGTTCATCTTGAACGTAGTGCTGAGCCGCCAGGTGGCCACGCAGCGCAGTCAGATCGCGGCGCTCAAGGCGCTGGGCTACAGCGACGGCGCCATTGCCTGGCACTACATCCAGTTTGCCTGCCTGATCGCTGGCTTGGGGGTGATCGTGGGGCTGGTCCTGAGCGTGGCCATCGGGCGCGGCATGCTCAGCCTGTACGACGAGGTGTTCCGCTTCAACCGCCTGACCTACGTGACCTCGCCCTTGCTGGTGGGGGTGTCGGCGGCGATCGCGGCAGTGGCTGCGGCGCTTGGCACCTGGAGCGCCATCCACGCTGTGGTGCGGCTGCGTCCGGCGCAGGCGATGCAGCCGTCGGTGCCACCGCACTACCGTGCCACGCTGATCGAGCGCATCGGCCTGGGGCATCGGGTGAGCACCAGTGCGTTGATGGTGATCCGCAATTTCGAGCGGCGCCCGCTGCGCGCCGCGTTCACCGTGGTGGGGGTTTCGCTGGCGGTGGCGCTGCAGATTTCGGGTGCCTTCTGGCTCGATGCCATTGCCCACATCGTCGACGTGCAGTACCGCCAGGTGCAGCAGGGCGATGTGCTGGTGAACTTCCACCGTCCGGTGCCGCTGTCGGTGGCGCGCGATCTGCAGCGCCTGCCGGGCGTGCTGGACGCCGAGACCTACCGAACCGAAATGGTGCGGGTGCGCTTCAACGGCCACACGGTGGACACCGGCATGATGGGCATCGCGCCCGACGCGCGGCTGATGCGGGTGGTCGACGAGACACGCGGTGCAGTTGCCATGCCGGCGCAGGGCGTGGTGCTCTCGTCCATGCTGGCGCGTGAGCTCGGTGCGCGCGTGGGCGATCAGGTGCGGCTGGAGTTCCGCCTGTGGAACCAGACCAAGGCCACGGTGGAAGTGGTTGACATCGTGCAGACCATGTTCGGCAAGCTGGTCTACATGCCGCTGGGCGAGATGAACCGCGTGGCGCGCGACGGCGAGGGTGCAGCCGATGCGGCCCTGCAGGTGGACCCGCTGGCCATGGACGATTTCTGGGCGGCGATCAAGCGCGCGCCGCTGATCAACTCGGTGTTCGACAAGGCCGCTTCCATGGCCAGCTTCAACCGCACCACTTCGCGCAACATGGGCGTGTTCAGCGGCATCCTCACCCTGTTTGCCATCGCCATGGCGGTGGGCATCATCTACAACGCGGCGCGCATCTCGCTCTCCGAACGGGCCTGGGAGCTGGCCAGCCTGCGCGTGCTCGGCATGACGCGGGCCGAGGTGTCGGTGCTGCTGCTCGCCGAGCTTGGCGCCGAGCTGTTGCTGGCCTTGCCGATCGGCGCCTTCCTGGGCTGGGCGCTGGCGACCTTGATGATGTCGCTGATGTCCTCGGACGCCATCGACTTCCCCGTGGTGATCGAGCCCGCCACCTACGCCTCAGCGGCGTTCATCGTGTTGGCCGCAGGCGTGGCCAGCGCGCTGCTGGTGCGGCGCAAGATCGATCGGCTGGATCTGGTTTCTGTGTTGAAGGTGCGCGAATGAACAACAAAACAACTTCCCGCCACTGGGGGCGAACCCTCGGTATCGGGCTCGGTGCCATCGCCCTGGCTGCGCTGGTCTGGTGGGTCTACCAGCCGCGTCCATTGGTGGTGGAGGTGAGCACCGTGGCGCTCGGGCGCTTCGAGCAGGCGATCGAGGAAGACGGCCAGTGGCGGCTGAAACAGCGCTATGTGATCACCGCGCCCACCCAGGCCGAGCTGCAGCGGCCCGCGCTCAAGGTGGGCGATGCGGTGCGCGCAGGCGATGTGGTGGCGATGTTGCAACCGGTGTCGCCGCAGATGATCGATGCGCGCACCCGCGAGGTGTTGGTGCAGCGCGTGGGCAGCTCGGGCGCTGCGAGACAGGCCGCACTGGCCCAGGTGAAACGGCTGCAGACCGCGCTGGCACTGGCCGATCTGGAGGCTGGGCGCGCAGCCCAGCTCGCACAAGAGAACTTCATCTCAGTCTCGTCGCGCGACCAGGCGCAGTTGGCGCAGCGCGCTGCGCGCGAGGCTTTGAACGCTGGCCGTGCCGAGCTCGCCGCGGCCGAGTTCGCACAGGCCGAGGCGCGCGCCGCTCTGTCTCGCGCCGAGCCCGGCACGGGCGCGAAGGCGCTGGGTCTGTGGGCGCTCAGGAGCCCGGTCGATGGGCAGGTGGTCAAGCTGCACCAGGAAAGCGCGGTGCCTGTTGGTGTCGGTCAGCCCCTGCTCACGCTGGGCGATGTGGGCGCGCTGGAAGCCGTGATCGACGTGCTGTCAGGCGAAGTCGCGGCCATCCAGCCGGGTGCACCGGTGCGGCTGTCCAGCGGCGCGCGGGCCCAGCCGCTGGCCGGGCGGGTTGAGCGCATTGAGCCGGTGGCATTCACCAAGGTCTCAGCGCTGGGCATCGAGGAGCAGCGGGTCAACGTGATCGTGGGGCTGGAGTCCCAGGCCGAAGCGGCGACAGGCCTGGGCGACGGCTTTCGGGTCGACGCGCGCATTGTCATCCGCTCGCAGGACGACGCCTTGCTGGTGCCCAGCGCCGCACTGGTGCGCGACGGCGCCGGCTGGCGGGTGTTTGTGATCGAAGGCGGCAAGGCCCGCGCGCGCGCTGTCACGCTCGAAGACCGCAACGCAGAGCAGGCGTGGGTACAAAACGGATTGAAGGCGGGGGAGTCGGTGCTGCTGTATCCCGGCAGCGTGATCGAAGACGGGCGCGCCGTGAAGCACCGGCCCTGAGGCGGGTGCGTTATTTGGCTCGCAGGGGGTCGACAGCCAGGCATCGGTCGCCCAGCCTGTGGCTTTTTGGCGTCGATCGGGATCCATCTGTGCGCCACACGACAGACCAGCAAAGCCAGACCCGCTGCCCAATCGGTTGGAACCCACGGCGGCATGAAACAAGCGCAAGCGCATGGCTTTCAACAGGCTGGGTGGGCGGATCCGTCTTTCTGTGAAAGCGCCAGTGCGACATCCTCGCCGGCAAGCGAGCTTGATTGTTAAATATTTTTGGCCTACATTTATCGGCCAATAAACAAGAGATCACCATGCAATTTAGCTTCCATCCGAACACCCCTTCATCGCTGCGCCGTGGCGCTGTGACCTTGCCCTTGACGGGACTGTTTGTTGCCCTGCTGTCGGCTTGTGGCGGCTCATCCGACCTGGTGGTGTCCACCGCCTGCGAAGCGCCATCGGGCACCAGTTCGGTGGTGGTGGGTTCGGGTTTGCCAGGCGATCCGGCTTTGCCCGAGCCCTCGTCGGGCTACCGGCTGGGTATCCAGCCGGTGCTGGCCAAGAGCTACATGGTGGTCACCGCCAACCCGCTGGCGAGCAAGGCCGGTTGTGACGTGCTGAGAGCAGGTGGCTCTGCCGCCGATGCTGCCGTGGCGGTGCAAATGGTGCTGGGGCTGGTGGAGCCGCAGTCATCCGGCATTGGCGGTGGTGCGTTTGTGGTGCATTACGACGCAGCCACCAAAAAAGTGCAGACCTACGACGGGCGCGAAACCGCACCCGCTGCCGCCTCTGAGAACTATTTGCGCTGGATCAGCGATGCCGAGCAAACGGCGCCATTGCCCAATGCGCGGCGCAGCGGCCGATCGATTGGCACACCGGGCACGGTGCGTGTGCTGGAAACGCTGCACGCCGATCACGGCGCCAAGCCATGGGCTGGCTTGTTTGACTCGGGTGTGAAGCTCGCGACCGATGGCTTCCCCATCAGCGGGCGCATGGCCGACGCGATTGCCGGTGCGCGCACCGATCTTTTGCAAGATCCAGACGCGGTGGCCTATTTCCTGAACGCCGACCTCACGCCGCGCGCGCTGGGCTCCACCATCAAGAACCCCACTTACGCGGCCACGCTGCAAACCATCGCCAGTCAAGGTGCGGGTGCTTTCTACAGCGGACCGATCGCGCAAGACATCGTTGAAGAAATCGGCCGCACACAGGTTGGCCCTAACGCCGCACCAGGCGCTGCGCTCACCCCCGGTCTGACCACGCTGGCCGATATGAGCGGCTACCAGGCCAAGAAGCGCGACCCGGTGTGCATCGACTACCGTACCTACAAAGTCTGCGGCATGGGTCCACCGTCATCAGGCGCCATTGCCGTGTCGCAGACGCTGGGCATTCTGGAGAATTTTTCCATGAACACGTTTGGCCCGACCAACGTGGATCTCTACGGTGGCAAGCCCAGCGTGCTGGGCGTGCACCTGATCAGCGAGGCGCAGCGCCTGGCCTATGCCGACCGCAACAAGTACGTGGCCGACACCGACTTTGTGGCCCTGCCGGGCAACGGCGTGTCCAGCATGCTCAACAAGGACTATCTGCGCAGCCGCGCCAACCTGATCCGCTTCGACCGCAGTTTGGGCGTGGCCCAGCCTGGCACCTTCCCCA
>JBLIJY010000118.1:0-7061 GCA_047636095.1 Hydrogenophaga sp.
ACAGCCTGGCGCTGGACGACTTCCCCGCAGGGGTGGAGCGTCTTGCCGCATGACCGCACCCCGGGTTGATCGCACCAGGCACCCGTCGCATTCAGTGGTCAAGCGCTTGCGGCGGCTGTGACCAGCTCGGTCTGTACAACCGCCTGCCCGTGCAGTGTCTGATGCACGGGGCATTTGTCTGCGATACGCAGCAGGGCCTCTTGCTGTTCATCGGTCAGATCGCCTTCGAGCCGGATGTGTCGGGTGAAGACATCCACCTTGGCCTGGCCCGCGCCGAGTTGCAGGCTGTCGGCCAGGTGGGCCTTGTTGTGTGTGACGTCGCAGGTTACGTGGGTCAGCGCGATCTTCTTGCGGCTGGCGTACAGGCGCAGGGTCATGGTGGTGCAGGCCCCCAGGCCAGCCGAGACCAGCTGGTAGGGACTTGGTCCAAAATCGGTACCGCCTACGCTGAGCGGCTCGTCGGCGACCAGTTGGTGTCGGGCGTTGATGGTGATGTCCTGCTTGAAACCGCCCGCCTGCGCTTCGGCCACGCGGACCACACCTTCCGGTGCCTCAGGCATCTGGGCGGCCGGTGCTGGGTCGAGGTAGCCGGCGGACCAGCTCGCAATGACCTCGGCCACGTACTCGGCATCTTCTTCCCGGCTCACAAGGTGGTCGGCCTTGTCGAGAGACACAAAACTCTTCGGGTGTTTGGCGGCCATGAAGATTCGGGCAGCCTGGTCGATGTCCACCGTCAGATCGTTCGGTGCGTGCATCACCAGCAGTGGCACGCGCAGGCGGCCCAGCGCTGTCTCCAGCGACTGGGCGCTGATGTCGTCCAGAAACTGCTGCTGGATCTCGAATGGACGGCCCCCCAGCTGCACGGTGGCGCGGCCGTCTCGCCGGATCTGGTCCACATGATCGGCCATGTGCCGCATCACATGCGACGGGTCGGCGGGGGCGCCCACGGTGACCACGGCGCGCAAGCCCTTCACATCCGGTGCAGCCTTCAGCACCGCCGCCCCGCCCAGCGAGTGACCGATCAACAGCTGCGGTGACATGCCGCGTTGCGCCAGGGCGCGCACGGCGGCGTAGACGTCTTCGACGTTGGAGCTGAAGTTCGTGTTGGCGAATTCGCCACCAGAATGGCCAAGGCCGGTGAAGTCAAATCGCAGCACCGCAATGCCACGCGAAGCCAGACGGCCCGCGATGCGACGCGCCGCCGGGATGTCTTTTGAGCAGGTGAAACAATGGGCCACGATGGCGCTGGCGCGCACCGGGCCCTCGGGCCAATCGAGCCGCGCGGCGAGCAAAGAGCCGTCGTGGCCGGTGAATTCAAAGCGCTCGGTCTTCATACGGGTTGCCTGTCGGGTGGTTACCTTCGCTGTAGGCTAACCGATGCGCCAGTCGCTGCACATGCCCAAACTCTGCCAGCTGCGGTAGCAGCGCCAGCCACTGGCGCCATGGTGTCATCAGAAGTATCCCGTTGAACAAGATGCAAGGATTCCGTGGACACTCGCGATTGGCGGGAACCTGCGCTGGGCTGGCACCCAATTCCAGAACCTGTGTGGATGGCGTTCGGGTCCGTCACGTCGCCAGGGTGGGGCGCGGCTCTCGCAAGCAGCCCATCGCCGCGGTTCACCGACTGCTTGCTTGTGTTCGTTCAGCCCCACCAAGGCAGCAGCCGTTTCATCGCTGCCACCTCACCGCAATGATCGGGGGTGTAGCCGGGCAGGGCGCTCAGACGTGTCTGCCACTCAGCACTTTTGAGGCGCAGCAGCAACCGCTGCATGGCGGTTTCCTCCAGGGTGGACTTCAGACACACCAGGCAATAGCGCTCTTCGGTGATGGGCACGAAGTCCAGCCCGGCATGGCGCGCGGCGTATTCGGTGCCCAGACCAACCTCGGCCGTGCCGCTGGCCACCGCGAGCGCCACCGAGCCGTGCGAACGTTCGGTGTGCTCGAAGCCGCTGATGTCGGCCGGCCGCAGACCAGCCTGCAGCAACAGTTCGTCCAGCAGCAGTCGGGTGCCGGTGCCCTTGGCGCGGTTCACGAACCGCGCTTGCAACCGCGCGACATCGGCCATGGTCTGCAATCGCAAGGGATTCCCGGACGCGACCATCAGACCTTGCCAGCGCCGGGCGAACCCGATAATTTTGTGCAAGCCTGGGCGCAGCAACGGGCGGTAGGTGCGCGCGCTCAGGCTGCCGGCGGCGGCAAGCGGTTGCATGTGAAAGGCGGAGAGTTTGCATCGCCCCTCGTTGAGCGCGCGGATCGCGTCCACGCTGCCGCAGAAATGGATGTCCAGGTGCAGCGGTGCGCCATCGCGTTGGTGCGCGGGTGCCTGGGCGGTGAATTCGAGCAACTCGGTGAGGGCGTGGTCGTGGCTGGCGTACAGCGTGATCACCGGCAGTGCGCTGTCTGGCGCCGGGGCGTCGAGCACTTGGGAGAAGGCGCGTTCCAGCTCGGCGCGCAGGTTTTCCATCTGTGGCCCCAGCCGGGCTTGGGCCAGGCGCTCGGCTGCGAGCAGGCGCTCGCCAAAGGGTGTGAGCCGCGCCGCCTGCCCGCGCTCCCAGAAGACCAGGCCCTGGCCCAGCGCCGTCTCCCACTCCTTGAGCTGCCCCCAGACGTGGCGGTAGGACAGGCCGAGTTCGCGCGCTGCGCCCGAGATCGATCCGCTGCCCTGCACCGCGTGCAACACATCCATCATCGGGTTGCGCAGCAAAAACGGTTGGCGAGAGCGAACCGGCTTTGCAGCGATCAATGCATAAGACAACTCGATTTTTCGCATGGTCGGCCAGTGTGCCGCAAGCCGCGCTCAGACTCGGTGGCGCTTCTTATGCAGCGCTGTTCATACGGGGACTTCACGTAGTCAGACAGGCCCGTGCGGGGCTTATGCTCTTCTGTAAATATGAATAGTTTTTCCGACAGCCTGACGACGGCCTTCGGCCTCATTACCTCGGGCAACGCGGACCTGTGGGCGGTGGTGGCGCGCTCGCTCGCGGTGAGTGCCACGGCCTGTGCTATCGCCTGCGGCTTGGGCCTGTTGCTCGGCTCGCGATTGGCGACGGCTCGCTTTGCGGGGCGCGGGGCCTTGCTCACCGTGCTCAACACCTCGTTGGCCATTCCCTCGGTGGTGATGGGGCTGGTGGTGTATTTGCTGCTTTCGCGCTCGGGCCCGCTGGGTTTTCTGGGCTGGCTGTTCAGCTTCCAGGCCATGGTGGTGGCGCAATCGCTGCTGGTGTTGCCGCTGGTCACTGCGCTCACCCGTCAAATCGTGGAAGACGCGGAGAACAGCCACGGCGAGCAGCTGCGCTCCCTGCGGGCTGGCAACGGCTTGCGCGCGCTGCTGCTGGCCTGGGACGAACGCTACGCCTTGCTCACTGTGCTGCTGACCGCGTTTGGCCGTGCCGTGTCGGAGGTGGGCGCGGTGATGATCGTGGGTGGCAACATTGAGGGTTTCACCCGGGTGATGACGACCGCCATTGCGCTGGAAACCAGCAAGGGCGACCTGCCGCTGGCCTTGGGCCTGGGGCTGGTGCTGCTCGCGGTGGTGCTGGTTCTCAATGCGCTGGTGTCGGTCCTGCGTCGCTGGGGTGAGCGCGTCGAGGGCGGTACGCCGCTGGTGGTGGCCGCATGACGGGCATGCCTGGGGTATCGGTGTTGCGACTGCTGTCCGAGCGGCCAAAGCCGACTGGTGCAGTCTGCCTGGCGCTGCAACAGGCCGAGGTGCGCCTGGGCATCACCGGCCAGGTGCATGCGCTGCGCGGTGTCGACCTGAGCATCCGTGTGGGTGAGCGGGTGGCGCTGGTGGGTTCCAACGGCTGCGGCAAAAGCACCTTGCTGCGCGCCTTGCATGGCCTGGTGCCGCTCTGTGCGGGCACGCTCCAGCAGCCGGGCAGCCCGCGCATCGCGATGCTGTTTCAGCGGCCCCACCTGTTGCGCTTGAGCGTGCTCAACAACATCGCGCTGGGCCTGTGGCTGCAGGGCGTGCCGTGGCGACACACAGCAGGAAAAGCGCGCGCGGCGTTGCAGCGGGTGGGCATGGCGGACCTGGCGCAGCGCAATGCCAAGGCGCTCTCTGGCGGGCAGCTACAGCGGGTCGCGCTGGCACGCGCCTGGGCCATGCAGCCCTCGGTGTGGCTGCTCGACGAGCCCACCGCCAGTCTCGATCCGCAGGCCAAGCACGAGGTGGAAGCCCTGATCGCCGATTTCTGCAGCGAAGGCAGCGGCACCCGTCCCCATGGCGCGCAGCCGCACGAATCGACAACCGCTGATCCCGATCGCCGTCTGGTGCCGCCCGGGCCGACCACGCTGGTCTTTACCAGTCACAACCTTGGCCAGGTCAAACGCCTAGCCAGCCGCGTCATCTACCTGGAGCGGGGCCGACTGCTGGTCGATCTACCGGTTCACGAATTTTTCCATCACGAGCGGTTGCAGGCGATTTGCCCCAGCGCTCATTTTTTTCTTCAAGGAGAAAGCCTGTGAAATACGCTGTCAATCAAATCCACACATTCGTCTCTCGCCGCATCACCGTCGCGCTGCTGGGCATGGCCGGCGCGCTGGCCAGTGGCGCGGTCATAGCGCAGAGCATTGTGGTGGCGTCCACCACCTCCACCGAACAATCCGGCTTGTTTGCTCATCTGCTGCCGGCGTTCAAAAAAGCCAGCGGCATCGATGTGAAGGTGGTCGCACTCGGCACCGGCCAGGCGATCGATACCGCGCGCCGGGGTGACGCCGATGTGCTGTTCGTGCACGACAAAGTGGCCGAAGACAAGTTCGTGGCCGAGGGCTTTGCGGCCAGGCGCCAGGACGTGATGTACAACGATTTTGTGCTGATCGGCCCCAAGGCCGACCCGACCCAGATCCAGGGCAACGACATTGTCGCGGCGCTCAAAAAAGTGGCCGTGGCCAATGCGCCCTTCATCTCACGCGGCGACAAGAGCGGTACCCACGCTGCCGAACTGCGCTTCTGGAAAATGACCGACGTCGACACCAACAAAGGCAGTGGCTACCAAGCTTGCGGCTGCGGCATGGGCCCTGCGCTCAACATCGCGTCCAGCAGCGGTGCGTATGTCATGTCCGATCGCGGCACCTGGCTCAACTTCAAGAACCGGGCAGACCTTGCCGTGTTGGTCGAAGGCGACAAGCGGCTGTTCAATCAGTACGGTGTGATGCTGGTCAGCGCTGCCAAACACCCGCAGGTCAAGACCGCCGAGGGTCAAAAGTTCATCGACTGGGTCACTGGGCCGGCTGGCCAGGCGGTGATCGCCAGTTACAAAATCGGCGGTGAGCAGCTTTTCTTCCCCAACGCCATCCGGTGATGCGCCAGCCTGCTGGTACCGCCAATGCCACCGCGCGTGGGTGTGCCCAGCACGGCTTTGAGCCGGTCTGAAGGCCCTTGGCGGCGCTCAGTGCTTTTTGGCCTGTAGGCGTCGGTACACGGTGGCCCGACTGATGCCCAGCGCGCGGGCCGCTTCGCCGACATTGCCGCGCGCGTCTTCCACCGCTTTGCGGATCAACCCGATTTCGTGGTCTTTCAAGGGCACGGCGTGGCTGGTTGGGCTGGTGCGGTGGGTGGTGTGTTCGTCTGGGGGCATGGCCCGGTGCCGCTGCGCCAGCATCTGCAGCCGCAGGCCGGACCACAGTGGGACTTCGAGAGCGCCACGCTGTGGTCGCGCCGCGTCGAACAATGCTGCGTAGGGCATGGCCAGCACACTGTCGGCATGTGTCAAGCCGTCTTGCAACTGGGTGCCGAGCATCTGCGCGGCGGGACGGTTCATACCGGTGACGAAACCGTCGGCGTCCAGGCAGACCAGGCCGTCGCTGTCGTCGCCGAGCACGCGCCCGGGCCAGTTCAGGCGCAGCAGCAAGCGGTGCGGCTGGGCGAGTGTGAGCGCGTTTTCGATGCTGCGCGCCGACTGCGAGACCAGGTGCTTCAGCGCGGGTTGCTCGGCCACGTTGACACCGGTCAGATCCAGCATGCCCACGCAGGCGCCCGTGGGTCCCAGGATGGGCGCGCCGGCACAGCTGAACACACTGGTGTGCTGGAAAAAATGCTCGCCACGGTGCAGCCACACGGCATCTTGCTCGGCCAAGGTGGTGCCGATGGCGGTGGTGCCGACCGTTGCTTCTGACAGGTCGATGCCGACGCGCGCGATGGCAGCGATGTGTGGGTCGCTGCGGTCCACCGGGCCGTGTACCTGCAAGGCGGTGCCGTGCGCGTCGGTCAGGATGGCGAAATAGCGCGTGTGCAGCATGGCGCGCGCCAGTGTGTGGATCACTGGCGCTGCGGCTTGCAGCAGGGGCTGGCTGGCGTCAAGCGCAAGGCTGAGCGCGCTGGGTGAGAGCGGCTGGAAAGTCACCTCATGCTGCGGTTCGTGGCCCAGATCCAGGCAGCGGTGCCACGAGCGCTCGATCATCGGGTCGAGCCAGCCGCTGGGCGTGGGCTGGCGCGCTTGCAGCACCCGCTGTCGAACCTGTGCGATGTGCGCCAGGCGGGAGTCGGCAGGGGAGGTGAGAGGCGTGCTGTTCATAAAGACCTTGACGCGCGGTGCGCACCCGGGACGCGGGCGACACAGATGTGGATTGAATCAGGTCGGGGGCGTTTTTGCACCTGTCTGAGGAAGTGCCCAATGTTGGCCGGTGTCGTGGGTCAGTCGCGCCAGATCCTCGGGCGTGTCCAGGTCTCGCGTGTGATGCGGGTTGCCAGGCGTCCAGATCGCGACCTGCAGCGGTTTTTGAAGCGCCCAAGGCCGCAGGCCTGCTGGATTTTGTGCCAGCCATTCGTGTGCCAAATCGGTTTGCAGCAGCACCGGGTGGCCGGGCTCGGCGCCATGCACGGGCCAGCCAATGCGCTGCGCGGACGAGCGCGCCTGGAAGACTTGCCAAGCGCGTTGCAGCTCGCTGGCGCCCAGCAGCGGCTGATCGGCCAGCAGCACCATGACCGTGTCCACCTCGGGCATGAGCGCGGACAAACCCAGGCGCAGCGAGGACGCCGGGTTGTCCCCAGGGTCGGGGTTGTGCACCCACGTCAAAGGCAGGGGCGCGGGGGTCTCACGCAGCGTGCGCTGGATCGCCTC
>JBLIJY010000119.1:0-7028 GCA_047636095.1 Hydrogenophaga sp.
CCTTCGTCACCTCGCTGGGCGTGGGCGCGCACTTGCAGGCCTGGGGCGTGCCGCCCGAGCGCATCACCGAACTTGACTGGTGGGAAACCCACCGCGTGCCGGGCACGGGGCTGACCGTTACCGCCGCGCCCTCTCAACATTTTTCCGGACGAGGTTTGAAAGACCGCAACGCCACGCTGTGGTCATCCATGGTGATGCGCGGCGAGCGGCACGCGGTGTTCTTCAGCGGCGACACGGGCCTGACCACCGAATACGCCCAGATCCGCCAGCGCCTGGGCCCGTTTGATCTGGTGATGCTGGAGGTGGGCGCCTTTCATCCCGCCTGGGGCGACATCCACCTCGGCCCACTCAATGCGCTCAAGGCCCACGCGCTGCTGGGCGGGGGCGCCTTGCTGCCGGTGCACTGGGGCACCTTCAGCCTGGCCATGCATGCGTGGGACGAGCCGGCCAACACCCTGCTGGCGCACGCCGACCCGGCTGCTGCGCGGCTCTTGATGCCGCGCCTGGGCGAAGCGGTGGAACCCGCGCAGCAGCGCCCCGTGGAGGTGTGGTGGCGCGACGTGGACAAGGCTGCCGCAGGACGCAAGCGGCCACCGCCCGAGCCATTGGCCATTCAGCCAGCCGCGCCCCGCGATCTGCCCTGGCCGCTGGATTGAAGCGTGGCCCCGCGCGGGCTCAGCCCCGCTTGGGCGGGATCGCGTAGGTCATGCTGGCGCGCGCCACCGGCTCGCTGCTGCCTTCGCTGTGCATCAGCACGTCGCCCACCGCGAGGTTGCGCCCGAGCTTGAGCAGGCGGGCGGTGGCGATCAGGTCGGCGTGTGCCGCCGGTTTGCGCATGAAGTCCACATGGGCGCTGGTGGTCACGGCGAGTGCCACCGGGCCCAGGCGCGACAGGATGGCGAGGTAGATCGCCACGTCGGCCAGCGCAAACATGTTGGGACCGGACACCGTGCCGCCAGGGCGAAGATGCCGCTCGCTGACCAGCAGGCGCACCACGATGCGGTCTGCCTCCAGCGCGTCGATGCGGAAATCGGCTGCCACCTGCGGGAACTCGCGCGCGAGAAATTCGGTGAGGGTGGGAATGTCCATCGCCAGCGATGGCGCGGTGAAGTTTTCGGTGGGGGAGTTCAAGCGCGGGTGCTCCTGTCGCGTGGGGAAGTGGGGGTGTCGATGATGGCAAAGCTCAGCCCGGCGCGCGCCTGCAGGCGCCGCGCCAGCATCAGACCCATCGCGGCGCCGGGGGTCCACACGCCGCCGGGCGCTTGGGTGTGGTCGGTCTCTTGCGCCAGGCAAAGCGCGGCTTCGCTGATGAGTTTGCAGGTGGAGCCGTAACCCGGGTCGCGGTCGCCGTTGACGGTGGCGGCCAGCCGCTGGCCACTCGCGGTCTCGCCAACGAACAGCAGCTCGTAGTGGCCGCTCTCGCG
The DNA here is from genome assembly GCA_047636095.1 of Hydrogenophaga sp. Classification (GTDB taxonomy): domain Bacteria; phylum Pseudomonadota; class Gammaproteobacteria; order Burkholderiales; family Burkholderiaceae_C; genus Hydrogenophaga. The sequence goes on from JBLIJY010000119.1 coordinate 1,425, forward strand.
CTGCTGCTGGTTCGGGCCTTCGCCTGGTTTCGGCAGCACAAAGCGGCGGATCAGCGCGCGGGTGGGGCCGATGGCGAGCAGCAGGTTTTGAATTTTCGTGTTGCGCGCGGTTGTCCTGGCGCGCTTTTCGCCCTTGGCGCCCTGGCCCGTGAGCATGCGTTCGCTGTAGACGAAATCGGTCCCCCAGGGATGGCCGCGCAGCGCGTGGGTGCGGTGCACGTTTTTGGTGTTGATCGGCGCCATGACGAAAGGCGCGGTCCAGCTCATGGCCACGTTGTCGTACTCGGCCACGTTGTCGTCGGGCTGGCGCGGGCCTTTGAAGCCGGGCACCAGCGCGTAGGGGTTGCCCAGGGTCTTGATCAGCGATCGGTCGCGCCCCGCCGCTTCCATCGTGGCCAGCAGGCTGGCGGCTGTGCCACCCGAGAAGGTGCCTTTCATGGTCTTGACGCGGCCATGCACCCGCACCAGTGGCTCGCCCAGGCGCTGCATGGCCTCAGACTGCAAGAACACCACGCCGAGGTCGAACGGGATCGAGTCGAAGCCGCAGGAAAACACAATGCGCGCACCGCTGGCGGCGGCGATCGGTTGCAGCTCGGGGATCTTTTCGGCCATCCAGCCCGGCTCGCCGCACAGGTCCACGTAGTCGGTGCCGGCTTCGGCGCAGGCGGCCACCAGCGCGTTGCCGTGCAGCTGATACGGGCCCACGGTGGTGATGACCACGCGGGTTTGTGCCACCAACTTTTTCAGTGCGGCGGCGTCGCTGGCGTCGGCCACCAGCAGCGGCAGATCAGCGTCGATGCCCAGCTCGTCGCGCACCCGTTGCAGTTTCTCCAGGCTGCGGCCCGCCATGGCCCATTTCACGTCTCGCCCAACGCCGTAGGTGGTGTGAAGGTACTCGGCAACCAGCCGGCCGGTGAAGCCGGTGGCGCCGAACACGATGAGATCGAAGGCAGGGTTTTGCATGGGTCGCATGGTCGCACAGGTCTTGATGGCGCTGAGGGCGCAAGCGCAAGCGGGCGAGATGGTTGTGTCTGAAATCGGCCATGCCTTTGGCTCAGCCAATGACATGCCGCTCACGCAGCGGCCGGTTTTGCAGCAGCCTCTCGAAACCCAATTCACCCACCGGCAAGCTGGTCGACTGGCCGTGCAGCATGCACTCGGCCAAAGCCAGGCCAGCGCCTGCGGCGTGCTGCATGCCGTGCCCCGAAAACCCGTTGATGAAAAACAGGTTGCGAAGCAGGGGGTGCGGGCCGATCACGGCGTTGTGGTCAAAGGTGTTCATTTCGTAATAACCGGCCCAAGCCCGCTGCACGCGCAAAGCGGCCAAAGACGGGATGCGGTGGGCCAGCGAGGCCCATTGCTCGTCGTCCCACTCCGACCAATCGGGCTCCAGGGGCAGACCCGCTTCGGTTTGCAGCGGCTCAGACCCGGTGATCAAAAACCGGCCCTCGGGGCGCAACCACCAACCACTGGGGTCGATCAGCAAAGGGCAGTGCGGCAGTGGCTCGGGGGTGGACAGCACAAACACCGTGCGCCGGGCCGCTTCCACTGGCAAATCCACCGCGGCCATGGCGGCCACTTCGCCTGCCCAAGCGCCCGCCGCGTTGACCACCTGGCCGCAGCGCAAGTGGCCGCCACTGGCCAGGCGCACCTGGGTGATTTGCGTGGCGGTGTGGTCCATGCCCACCACCCGGTCGTGCAGCCGCTGCACGCCTTGCGCCATCGCTTTCTTCAAAAAAGCCATGTGCAAGGCAGGGCCGTCAAACCAGCCTTCGCCGCTCAGGCCCAAGCTGCCCAGCGCCACATCGTCCACGTTCAGCCAGGGGTAGCGCTGGCGCAAGGCCTCGGGGTCCAGCAAAGCCACATCGGCCCCGGCGTTCTTTTGAATCTGGTGCGCGGTTCGCATGGCCGCCACTTGCCCCTCTTGCGCCAGATACAAATAGCCTGGCTCCTGCAAACCCAGCGCCACCGGGTGATCGGGCAAGCCCAGGTGTTGATCTGCCTCACGCAAAAACTGGATGCCAAACTGCGACAGCCGAATGTTGACCGGGCAAGTGAATTGCTGGCGAATCGAGCTGGCCGACAAGGACGACGAGGCTTTCTCAAAGCGCGTGTCCGATTCGACCAAGGTAACCTTCAGCCCCGGCTGCAGGCGCGTGAGCCACCAGGCTGTGGCCGCACCCATGACGCCACTGCCCACGATCACCACGTCGGCGCTGGACGCCTGCGGGTTCGTGGCCTGCGTGTTCATGGGCTTCGCCGTCATGCCTGCGCCCGCTCAACCAAGGCGGCTTGCCACGCCAAGCGAACAGCCTCCGCCGCCACAAAAGCGCCGAGTTTGAGCGAAGCAACAGACAGGTATTTCAGCCGCATGGAACCAAGTATCGCAGCGCGTTGAGTACATCCTTGTCGCCTTGGCTGTCCAACAGACCGGCGCTTGCTGCGGGCGGCGCCAGTGGCCCAAGCTGTCGGCCGCGAGACAGCAGCTCCTATTTTTACCAAGCAGACGCTTGCTGAAAATTCATCGCGCTGCTATCTTTGTCAGGGATGACAATCGCCAGCCCCACCGAACCAACGCCGACGCCGACGCCCGTGGCGAGCCGCCCACGTGGGCGCCCGCGCAAGACCGCCGAAGAGCGTGACGACGGCAACCGCCGCCAGGCGTTGCTGGCCACCGCCGCGCACCTGTTTCGCCTGCAAGGTTTCGACGCCACCAGCACGCGCGACATCGCCACTGCTGCCGGCATGCGCTCTGGCTCGCCGTTCTACCACTTCGAGAACAAGCAGGCGCTGCTGGCTGCGGTGATGCGCGAAGGCATGCGCAGCGCGCTGGAGCGCCAAACATTGGTCACCGCTGCGCTGCCCGCGCAGGCCACGCCGCGCGAGCGCCTGTCGGCGCTGGTGCGCAATCACTTCGAGGTGCTGCTCGGGCCGAACAGCGATTTCATTCCGGTGATGCTGTATGAGTGGCGCCGCCTCGCCCCAGAGCAAGTCGGCGAGATCACCGGGCTGAAAGACGCCTATGAAGCGGCCTGGGTGCCGGTGCTCACGGCGTTGCACAGCAGCGGTCAGCTTGCGGGCGATCCGGTGCTGGCGCGGTTCATGATTTTTGGCGCCCTGAACTGGTCGGTGCAGTGGTACCGGCCGCCACCGCCGCGCGTCGGTCGCGCCCAGCGGCGCGCCACGCTGGACGACCTCACCACCACCGCCTTGCAACTGTTTCTCAAGGATCGCCCATGACTGCTTCGTCCGCTGCGGGCTACCGCTCCGTGTTTGCCCCCGGCCTTTTTGCCGGTCGGGTGGTCATCGTCACCGGCGGCGGCTCGGGCATTGGCCGATGCACCGCGCACGAGCTCGCCAGCCTGGGCGCCACCGTGATGCTGGTGGGCCGCAACGCCGACAAGCTGCGCGCCACGGTCGAAGAGATCGTGTCTGACGGCGGGCGTGCCAGCCAGCAGGTGTGCGACATCCGCCAAGAAGACGCGGTGCGCGCCATGGTGGCGGCGGTGCTGGCCGAGCACGGCCGCATCGACGGTCTGGTGAACAACGCGGGTGGCCAGTACATGACGCCGCTGGAGAAGATCAGCGCCAAGGGCTGGGACGCGGTGATCGCGACCAACCTCACCGGCGGTTTTCTGGTGGCGCGCGAGTGCTACCTGCAATGTATGCAGGCGCAGGGCGGCGCGGTGGTCAACATCGTGGCCGACATGTGGGGCTCGATGCCCGGCATGGGCCACAGCGGCGCGGCGCGCGCGGGCATGGTGAGCTTCACCGAAACCGCCGCGCTGGAGTGGGCGAAGAGCGGCGTGCGGGTGAACGCGGTGGCGCCCGGCTACATCGCCTCCAGCGGCATGGACCACTACCCGGCAGACGCCGGCCCCATGTTGCACGCCATGCGCGACACCGTGCCCGCCGGGCGTTTCGGCAACGAGGCCGAGACGTCAGCGGCCATCGTGTTTCTGCTCAGCCCGGCGGCCAGTTTCATCAGTGGCTCGGTGCTGCGGGTGGACGGCGCTCGGCCGCAGGTGCGCATGGGCTGGGACCAGGTTGCGGCGCCACTTGAGGTGCAGGCGCGCGACGCGGTCAAGCCGTTCGATGGCTTTCACCGCGCGGTGGTGCCGAAGGTGTTTGCATGATCGCGTTTGAATCGGCTTTCAACGCCCAGTCGGCTTCGGCGCAGCAGCGACGCGTGGCCATGCTGGCGCGCATCGCACAGCTGCGCGTGCTGGAAGACCGCGCCGCCCAGGCGTCGGCGAAATCCAGACCTGTGTTCGACAAGCGCGGCCAGCTGCTGCCGCGCGAGCGCATCGCGCTGCTGCTGGATGCGGGCGCGCCGTTCCTGCCGCTGTGTTCGCTGGCCGGGTTTTTGCAGGACACCAAAGACCCCGAGAAGTCGGTGCCCGGCGGCGGCGTTCTGGCGGGCATTGGATTTGTCAGCGGGGTGCGCTGCATGGTGGTGGCCAGCGACTCGGGCATCGAGGCCGGTGCCATCCAGCCGCGCGGGCTGGAGAAGATTTTGCGGGTGCAGGAGATGGCGCTGGAGAATCGTTTGCCCTTCGTGCACTTGGTCGAGAGCGCGGGTGCCAACCTCACCAAGTACCAGGTGGAAGGCTTCGTGCTCGGCGGCTCGCTGTTTCGCAACCTGGCCCGGCTGTCGGCAGCGGGTTTGCCGGTGATCACGGTGCAGCACGGCTCGGGCACGGCGGGCGGTGCGTACATGCCGGGTTTGAGCGACGTGGTGATCATGGTGCGCGGCCGCTCCCGTGCGTTTCTCGCCGGCCCGCCGCTGTTGATGGCCGCCACCGGCGAGGTGGCGACCGAAGAGGAACTGGGCGGCGCCGAGATGCACACCAGCGTGTCGGGCCTGGGCGAGTACCTGGCTGAGGACGACCGGCAGGCGCTGGGCATCGCGCGCGACGTTGTGCAACGAACCGGCTGGGCGCAGCCTGCGCGGGCTGCTGCGCAAGCGCCAACGTTGCCCGTCGACGATCTGCTCGCCCTCATGCCCGCCCACCACCGCGAGCCGGTGGACATGCGCGAGGTGATGGCGCGCATCGTCGACGGCTCGGACCTCCTCGAATTCAAGCCGCTGTATGGCGCGGCCACGCTGTGTGTGCAGGCGCGCATTGGCGGTCATGCGGTGGGCATCGTCAGCAACAACGGCCCGATCGATGTGGCCGGTGCCAACAAGGCGACCCACTTCATCCAGTGGATGTGCCAGCTTGGTCATCCGCTGATCTACCTGCAGAACACCACGGGCTACATGGTGGGCAAAGACAGCGAGCAGGCCGGCATGATCAAGCACGGCAGCAAGATGATCCAGGCTGTGACGAGCGCTTCTTTCTCCCACCACTTACCGCAGATCACCATCCAGTGCGGCGCCTCGTTTGGCGCTGGCAACTACGGCATGTGCGGGCGCGGCTACGCGCCGCGTTTTCTGTTCAGCTGGCCCAACGCGAAGACCGCGGTGATGGGTGGCGAGCAGGCCGCGCGCACCATGCAGATCGTGGCCGAGGCGGGCATGAAGCGCAAAGGCATCACGCCCGATGCGGTGCAAATGCAGGCGCAGTTCGACCAGATCGTGAAGGTGTTCGACGACCAGTC
>JBLIJY010000120.1:0-7008 GCA_047636095.1 Hydrogenophaga sp.
CTTTGCCCTGAGCCAGCCTGGCTCGCCGCACCTCGCGAAAGCTTCCATGACCTCCGTGAAAACCACCGCTGCCGCGCCCTCGCGCCGCCGTTTCCTGCAGGGCAGCCTGCTCACTGGCGCTGCCGCGCTGGCCGGCCCCGCGCTGCTCAGCGCCTGCGGAGGTAGCGATATCGTCTCGGCGCTCAAACCCACGCGCATCCGCGTTTTCGGTGACGGTCTGAGCTTCCTGGGCAACCCGCGCTTCACCGTCAACGACGGCTCGGCGCGGCTTTGGGTCGATCAGCTCGCCAGCCGGTATGGCCTGGCGCTCACGGCCGCCGACAGTTTCGCTGCGGGTAACGCCACCGCATCGAGCATCGCCAGCCAGATCGCCGCCGCCGGCACGCCAGGGTCCAACGATTTGTTCGTGATCAACGCGCCCATGGCGGACATTTTTGCGTCGGGTGCCAATGTGGCCACCGCCGAAGCAGCCGGCAAGACACTGGCCAATGCCATGCAAAACCTGATTGCTTCGGGTGCGCAGTACGTGGTGCTTGCTGGCGCTTACGACCTGGGCAAGTCGCCAGCGGCGATCGCGCTGGGCCAGCAAAGCGCGTTTTCTGCCGCTTCGCTCGCGCTGAACAACGCGTTCAAAGTCAACGTGACCGATCTGGGCAAGAACCTGCTGTTCACGGACCTGGCTTTCTACGTCAATGAGCTGATCCGCCTGCCGGGTAACTATGGGCTGATCAACGTCACTTCTGCCGTTTGCAACGTCTCCCCGGCCACTGCCTGCACCACCGCCACGCTGGTTGCCAGCAACTATGTGGACTATGTTTTCGCTGACGACCGTCACCTCACGCCGGAAGCGCACCGCCTGTTTGGCGACTACGCCTTTGACCAGATCAACCGGCGCTGGTAAAGCCGCTGCTGCTGGAACAACAAAGCCGACTGCAAGTCGGCTTTGTTGTTGGTGTGTGGCGCAAGACTCAGCGCGCAGCAAACAGCAGTTTCATCATCAGAATGGATATCGCCAGCACCAGGGTGATCGCATTGGCCACCACAATCGGCCAGGCTCCCAAGAACAGGCCATAAACCAGCCAGAGAAGAATGCCCAAGGTGAACGCGCTGTACATGGCCAGCGAAATGCCGCTGACGTTGCGGGTTTTGAAGGTGAGCCAAGCTTGCGGCACAAAGCTCGCCGTGGTGAGCACCGCCGCCATGTAACCGATCCAATCGCTGATTTGCATGGGCGCCGATGATACCGGTGCCCAGCGCTTGCAGCGAGCACATGACCCACAAGCGGGGCCATGTGCTGGGTGGCTCAGAAGGTGTGGCGCACGCCCAATGCGATCGAGGTGGCGTCTTGTCCAGCCACGCCCGTCACACCGCCCAGATAGCCAGCGCCACCGGGAGCCGCCTGGCCGGTGCCTGAATTGCTGAAGCGGGTGAGCATCGCGCTCAGGTTGGTGCGCTTGGACAAGGGGTACGTGTAGGCGACGCCATAGGAAGCGGTGTCGGCATTGGGCCCGCTTGTCGTTGAGCTTGGTGTAGGCCACAGTGACCTGGCCGGCTGCACCCAGGTCGTAGCGCAGGCCGATGTGCATCAGATTGGCATCTTGTTTCAGGCGATCGAGCACGGATGCCACCAGCGGCGCCGGAACACCCGCACCAGCCAGGCCCGCCGCCAGCTCAGGACCCGAAGAGGGGTTGGGCTCCTCGATGCGGGCGACCATGCCTGAGAGCGTCCAGCCCGACTGCGTGGCCGACGCGCCCACCAAGGTGGTTTTGAGCGCTTGCTGACCCGCCGAGTTTTTCTTGGTGTTGTGGCCAAAGCCGACGCTGAACGCGCTGGACTTGTACAGGGTGTTGATGCCCAGCAGCCGGTTGCTTGAGCTGCTCGCACCTTCACCGAACCCGTACATCAGGGCTGCGTTCCATGGGCCCTGAACGATGCGGTATTGCAGCGCGTTGTTGTAGCGGATGTCGACACCAGTAGGGATCCCGGCGACCTGACCCGCTGCTAGCGCACTTTGTGTGGCCATGATGTCGAAGGTGGCCACGGTTTCATACGCTGGGGTGTACTGCCGCCCCATCAGAAAACCGCCAATGGGTGTGACCAGCCCGACCCACGCCTGGCGGTCGAAGGCCGCGTTGCTCAAGTTCACACCGATTGAGGACCCGATCGCGGCGTTGGTGAGAGCGCCCGCCACCGCAGGGGGCAGGCCTGCCGTCAAACGGTCTGGCAACTGGTTGCCCGAGGTCGGCCGGTTGCTCTGGCTACCCGTTCCCAGCTCCACTCGGTTCTCCAGGGTGAACAGCGCTCTGTAGCCGCTACCCATGTCTTCCGAGCCCTTGATGCCCCAGCGCGAGCCTTCCATGATGCCGCTGTTGAGCTGGGTGACGCTGCCCTGGGAGTAGCCGCTGACGCGGGTGATGCCGGCGTCAGCAACCCCATAGAGAGTGACTTGTGAGAACGCGCTGACGCAGGCCAGAGCTCAAGCGGCGGCGATGAAGGTTTTTTTCATGATGCGATTGGGTTTGTTGTGGGTTGATGGACGGTGCGTTTCAGGGCGCCATCAGGAACTGCGTGAAGTAGCCACGCGCCGCTGCGTTGCAAAACGGTGGAACCAGCCCGCCGTGGTAAGCCTGCAGCACAGCAGACGCGCCACCCGTCGCGGCGGTGCCACTCTTCGCCATGGCGAAGCCGACCTTGGCCGCGGCAAATGGATCGGTGGGACCTGTGGGCGCGCTGTCAACGTCCAGCACCGCCACCGCTTGCGCTGGCACACCTTTGGCCGCGAAGTTGGCTTGAGCGCCTTGGGTGTTGAGTGCGTAGAACACGGTCGGGTCGTCCTTGCCGCCGCACAGCAGCATGGGCTGGGCGGGTGTCCAGTTTTGCTTCAGCAGGTCGTTCTTGAAAGCCGCCACGCGCAAGGGGTGCTTGGGCGCAGTGGGGTTGGCCACCGCGTCAGCGAGCACCGCGTTGCGGTAGCTGGTTTTGATCAGGTTGGGCGTGCCGAAGAAGATCTCAAAACCCGCTGGTTGTGGCAGGCTGTTGGCCGCGAACAGGGCGGTGGCTGGCAGCGCGCCAGCGGGCAGAGGGTTGGTGGTGTTGGGCACCAGGGTTTCGATGCCGGTGGCGTAGGGCGCCTCGTACATGTCGCTGGGCGAGGTGTAAATATCGCCGTAGGCACGCTGGAAGCTGGTGTTGAGCAGCGGCGAGAAGAAGGTGGCGCCCAGGTTCACATTGCCGGCGTAGACCGCATCGCCAAACGTGCCCAGCGCGTACACGCCAGAAAGGTGTGCGCCAGCGGTGACGGGCGTGCCAGCCAGTTGCAGCGCGCGCTGGGTGGCCATCGACACCGTGCCGCCCTGCGAGTAACCCGAGACGAACAACCTGCTGCTGGCGCTGGCACCCAAGGCGGCGAACCCTTTGCGCGCGGCGGTCAGCCCATCGATCATGTCTTTGGCTTGCTGATCGATGTTCAAGTACGGGTGGTAGGGCAGGGTGGACGCTTCGTAGCCGGCGTAATTGGGTGCTACCACGATGTAGCCCTGCGCGGCGTACAGGGCGGCGATCAGGGCTGCTTCACCGTCTTGTGGGCTGGCCATGTTTTTGTTCTTGTCCAGGGTGGTGCCGTGGGCATAGAGCAGCACCGGGCGTGGGCCTTGGCAGGCGGGATCGGACCCACTGGGCACCATGATGCCGCCCGAGGCGGTGGTGGCCTCGCCAACACCGCCGACGGTGCCGTACTGAAAATAGTTAAAGCTCACGGTGCACTTGGGCACGCCAGCAACCTGGAACAGACTGGCTGGCGCGGCTCGCTGGAAGGCCGCAGGTGAAAGTGCGGTGAGCAACACGGGCGTTGCAATGAGGCTGCCGCGCGATTTGGACAGGTCAAAGCCAGACCCTTCGCCCGCATCGCCACCGCCGCCGCACGCCACCAAAAAGGCGGCCGCTGCCACAGCAGCCAAGCCCGATTTCAACAACTTCATGCCATTCTCCAGCTTCAAACAAGGGAAACAGAACGACCGTTCTATTTTTGAAGATGCATGCTAAAGCGAGGGCGGTTTTTGCGAAACAGGGTTAACCAGCAAACCGCCCCACCGGCGCAGCCGAACGGTCAATCGGGCAACGCTGCCGCCCACTCCACCAGCGCCTCCAGCGCGGGGCGCGCAGCTGGGGCGTTGGGGTGGTTGACGAAACCGATCACCACGTAGCGCGTGCCATTGCGGGCGTTGACGTAGCCGGCGATGCCGGTCACATCGCGCAGGGTGCCGGTTTTGAGCCAGGCGTTGCCGCGAGCGGCGCTGTCGCTGGCGCGGGCCATGCGCGCAGCGGTGCCGCTCACGCCGGCCACGGAGAGGCTTTGCACAAACTGCGCGCCTTGCCGGTGGCGCGCGGCGTGGCGCAGCAGCTCGGCCAGCGCCTCCGGGGTGATGCGCTCGTCGCGCGAGAGGCCGGCACCGTTGTCCATCACCGGCGCGCTGGGGCGGATGCCGAAGGTGGTTCTCCACCAGCGCGCGATCACCTCGCGGGAGCGCTCGAAGCGGGCAGCGCGCATCGGCTGCAGCTGGCTACGGGGCTCGGTCAGCGCATCGACCCGCGCTGGCGCTAGGCGGCCGAGTGTGAGGAAAACCTGCTGCGCCATCACGTTGTTGCTCCACTGGTTGACGTCGCTGATGATGTCCGAGAGGGGCAGTGAGCGCGCGCTGTGCAGCAAGCGGGCGCTGGGTGGCGTGAGGCCGCTCCTCACCTGGCCGGTGATGGCGCCACCGCTGGCGCGCCACAGCCCTTCCATGGCGCGCGCGGCGTAGCTGGCCGGGTCTTGGTAGGCGACGGGCCAGACGCGCTCGCCGCAGGCGCTCGGGTACTGGCCCTCAAACCGGATGCGGCTCGGGTCATCAAACCGGGGCTGCAGGCTGGCGCGCCAGTCGCCGCAGGCACGCCGGTTCAGCGGCACGGTGGCGTCGATGGCCAGGCCGGCCAGCGGCGGCTCGCTCTTCACGCGGGCCACACCGGCCGTCCGGTCGGGCTGGAATGTGAGCACGACCGATTTGAAGTTGATCAGCAGCGCCTCGGGGCTGGCGTTGTAGGGCCGCAGCGCTTCGCCGTCGAAGGCGCTGGGGTCGTGCGCGGGCAACTCGAAAGCGCTGCTGTCGAGCACCATGTTGCCCAGAATCACGCGCACGCCCTGGTCTTGCAGGGTGAAGAAGGCGGCCTGCAAGCGCTCCAGCACCAGCTTGGGGTCGCCGCCACCGCGCACATACAGATTGCCACGCAAGACGCCCTGGTCGACCGTGCCGTCGGTGAGGAACTGCGTGTCCCAGGTGTAGTCGGCGCCCAGCAGGTCGAGCGCGGCGTAGGTGGTCACCAGCTTCATCACCGAGGCGGGGTTGACCGAGGCTTCGGCCCGGTAGCGCAGGCGATCGGCCAGCGGTGGATCGACCGGCACCACCAGCGCCGACATCGCGTCCACCGGCACCTGCGCGCGCTGCAAGGCTGCGCTCACGCTGGGCGGCAGTTGCGCGCAGGCCGGCAACGCCACGGCGGCCAGCAGCGCGGCCACCAGGCGCTGCGACCAAGCGGGCCAGCCGGCGTGGTTGGTCGGGCGCTGGAAGGCTTCGTTGCTGGGGCGGGTGTGAGAGGAGCGTGTCATGGGTGTCTCATTATGAAAGCGCAGGCCTGGCGGGCGGCGCAACGCCAGCGGCAGCGGTCGCTGTTGACCGATGGCCTGCTGAGCTTGGGAAGCCATGAAGCCAAAAACGGATCATCCTGATTGATTCGCAACGGGCGCTCCCCCAGTCCGACGGGCTCTCGTTGTGCCGACCCTGTTCGATAATGGCCCATGCCTTCACCCAACCTGCGCCTGCTCGCCCTCGAAACCAGCACCGACACCGTATCGGTCGCGCTGGGAAGCAGTGGGCTGGGGAGTGGTGGGCTGGACGTATCGGGTGCACCGACTTGGCAGCACACAGGACCAGGCGCGGCCCAGGCTTCGCTCACACTGCTGCCGGTGATCGGCTCGCTGCTGGCCCAGGCGGGCTGGCAGCTGGCCGAGCTGGACGCACTGGTATTCGCTCGGGGGCCGGGTTCGTTCACAGGGCTGCGCACCGCCTGCGCGGTGGTCCAGGGTCTGGCCTATGGCACCCGCAGCACGAGGTGGCCCAATGGCCTGCCGGTGCTGGCGGTCGACACCCTGGCCGCGCTGGCCGAAGAGGCGCGCTTCCTGCAAGCCGAGGCCGGGTTGCCCGCCCCCCAGCGCATCGCCGCCTTGCTTGATGCTCGCATGGGCGAAATGTATGTGGCTGCCTACCGCTGCACCGACGGTGCATTGGTGGAGCAACAGCCGCCGCGTCTGTGTGCCCCCCAATACCTGTCGGGTTGGTGGCGCAGCGCTTGGTCCGATGACGCGGCGTTGGGCGAGGATGTCAACGTCACCCCTTCGCGCGACGGTGCCAACGACCTGCTGGCGGGCAATGTGTTCGAAGCATATGGCGCCCAGTTCACCGATCTGCCGGGTCGACGCCAGCATGCCCTCCCGAGCGCACGCGCGTTGTTGCGCTTGGCGCCCGCAGCGCTCTCGGCTGGCGCGGCGGTCAGCGCGTACCAGGCTTTGCCGCTGTATGTGCGCGACAAGGTGGCGCAAACCACGGCTGAACGCGAGCAACTGCGCCGGCAGCAGCTGGACCGGCAGGCCGCGCCCGTGCCGGTGGCGCCGCTGGACACGTGAGTCTTTCGATCAACCGCCAATGAGCAGTCCCATGGTCGCCACCGCGTCTCAAACCCTTGGCAAGCCACCCGCATCCGCTGGCTGGCCCACGCCTGCCCCGCCGGCAACGTCGGTTGGCACCGCGCGCCGCGTGGCGTTTGCCCCCATGACCGCTGCGGATCTTGATGCGGTGCAGGCGGTGGAAGCGGCCGCCTACCCGCACCCCTGGTCGCGCAAGCATTTCGCCGATTCGCTGGCCTCTGGCTACGCTGCGATCATGCTGCTGGGCGAAGCCGCGCCGGGCGAGCTGGTG